>NZ_JBFTIK010000084.1:0-316 GCF_056394725.1 Arthrobacter sp. 10N418 | reverse complement strand
TTACTCACGTGTTACTCACCCGTTCGCCACTAATCCACCAGCAAGCTGGCATCATCGTTCGACTTGCATGTGTTAAGCACGCCGCCAGCGTTCATCCTGAGCCAGGATCAAACTCTCCGTTGAAGTAAAACAAAAACAGACACAACCAARCACCCCCGGGAAAACGGGACGCGCCAGCTGCACAAAATTTGAAACCAGCTGTAAAAACCAGACCACACCACTTAGGTGGCGCAACCTGGCCAATCCAACCAATTCAATACAATAAATTGGTATCAACAAACTTGGCACACTATTGAGTTCTCAAACAACAGACACA
>NZ_JBFTIK010000083.1:0-350 GCF_056394725.1 Arthrobacter sp. 10N418 | reverse complement strand
GGGCCAGCGCGTGAAGACCGCGATCGCCCGCGCGCTGATCCACGACCCGCGCAACGTGATCCTGGACGAACCCACCAACGGCCTGGACGTGATGGCCACCCGCGCGCTGCGCCAGTTCATGCTGAAACTCAAGGCGGAAGGGCGCTGCGTGCTGTTTTCCAGCCACATCATGCAGGAGGTCGCCGCGCTGTGCGATCGCATCGTGGTGATCGCGCACGGCCGCGTGGTGGCCGACGAAACTCCGCAGGCGCTGCGCGAGCAGACCGGCGCGGCGAACCTGGAGGATGCCTTCGTGAAGATCATCGGCAGCGAGGAGGGCCTCGCCGCATGAACACCGTTACCGCCAATAC
>NZ_JBFTIK010000082.1:0-351 GCF_056394725.1 Arthrobacter sp. 10N418 | reverse complement strand
GCGCAGTGCTGCGCGATGACTGCGCTCGATTTCGGTCCTGAAACGACGGGCGGTGTTTAAGCGTCGGCGGCCGGATCCAGGCTGCTCGCGCCCGGCTCGGCCTTGGGCCGGCCTCCCGCCCGCTTGAACAGGCCCCGCCAGCCGGTCGGCTCCAGCGCGGGGCTGGCCCAGATCTTGTCTTCCATCGCCAGCCGTTCGGCCGCGTCGTAGATCTTGCGCATGGTCGGCGTCTCGAACCGCAGCATGTTGATGCCGTCGAAGTCGCCGGGGATCGAGGACACGCTGAGCGGCAGGTTGTGGCGCGTGCAGAAGCCCTCGGCCAGGCTCAGGGCCTGGCGATAGGAAAAGCGC
>NZ_JBFTIK010000081.1:0-356 GCF_056394725.1 Arthrobacter sp. 10N418 | reverse complement strand
CTAATTTATGTCCGGCGGTGACCTACTCTCCCACACCCTCCCGGGTGCAGTACCATCGGCGCTGTGGGTCTTAGCTTCCGGGTTCGGGATGGGACCGGGCGTTTCCCCCACGCTATGACCGCCGTAACCCTGTTACCCGTTCCCCCGGCGCGGTGGGCGCGGGGGTGGGAAGTCTGGTGGTTACAACATGTGTCCTGCAGTTTGTGCTGCAGTGGTGGTGTTGTTATTCAGTTGTGGTTCGCCAAGCAACGGGTTTGTTGGTTGGGAACCACATAGTGGACGCAAGCAGTCTTGTTTCTTTGTACCACCCCTGGGTGCGAACCCCTTTTGAACGGGTTCGCGGGGTGGTGTGTGGT
>NZ_JBFTIK010000080.1:0-359 GCF_056394725.1 Arthrobacter sp. 10N418 | reverse complement strand
CCGCTGCGGACCGGCGGGTGGAGTACGTCCCGGACCGGGACGGCATGGCGTGGCTTTCGGCCTATCTCACGGCCGAGACCGCGGCGGGGATCTGGGAACGGTCCACCGCGGCCGCCCGTGCCCTGCAGGGCCCGGGCGAGGCCAGGACCCTGACCCAGCTCCGCGCCGACATCACCGCCACCTGGCTCCTCACCAGCGGAACAGCCGACCGTACCGGCACCGGTACCGGTCCGGGTGCGGGGATGGTCGGGGGCGGGTGCGGGGGTGTGCCGTTGCCTCGGGCGCAGGTCCTGGTCACCGTCCCGGTCCTGTCCCTGCTGGGCGCCACCGGGGAACCGGCCGTCCTGGACGGGCACGGG
>NZ_JBFTIK010000079.1:0-360 GCF_056394725.1 Arthrobacter sp. 10N418 | reverse complement strand
CCGTGGTCGCCACGGCCCAGGATCACGGCCTGTCCGCGGGCGGTCCCAGCGAGATCCAGGCCGCACTCATGCATTAACTGCCCCGCCCGAAGGTTCGGCGGGAGATTGATGATGGTCCCCTCAGCGTTGAGGTACACGTGCCAGTCGCCGCGCGTRATTGACTCGATCTCTCCGCCGACAAGTCCCCGCAGGACCTCAGGGCCCGTGTCCAGGGATTCAATCCGGACGGGCTCGCCGAGCCGGGCCGGAATGATCAGTGCCGTGTATCGTATGGCGTTCATCTTGTGTCCTCTACTCCGAGCAACTAAGACCGCATCCATAGTGCTCCCAATCCCGTCCGCACCCGGGCAGGCCGGCCGG
>NZ_JBFTIK010000078.1:0-365 GCF_056394725.1 Arthrobacter sp. 10N418 | reverse complement strand
AGTCCCATGCCTCAACTGTAATGAGACAAAAGCGGCCAATGCCTTAAGTGAAGTGAGACACGCCGCGCGAATGCCTTAACTACAATGAGACAAAAACAGGCAATGCCTCATCTGTAGTGAGATTGCCTCAACTTAGATGAGACAGGACAGCCTGACCTGTGGAGACGATTTAGTTATGGAATGGGAGTTTCTCACAGCTACTTCTACTCCCGTGACTTAACTGGCAGCGGGACGTGTTGATGTGGGACGAGTTGGCTTCCCGGAAGCCGTTCGTTGGGCGGACCCTATAGCGTGATGCTGTGACTGTTTTGCTTGGTGGGGAAGCCAACCCCATGGGATCCGTCGTGCATTTTCTTGAAGCTCCA
>NZ_JBFTIK010000077.1:0-371 GCF_056394725.1 Arthrobacter sp. 10N418 | reverse complement strand
AAGTTTGGGAAGTTGCTCCGGAGCGATCTGTGACCGTGTGGTTGTGGTGGTGCCGGGTGTGTCTGTTGTTTGAGAACTCAATAGTGTGCCAAGTTTGTTGATACCAATTTATTGTATTGAATTGGTTGGATTGGCCAGGTTGCGCCACCCCGTGGTGTGGTCTGGTTTTTACAGCTGGTTTCAAATTTTGTGCAGCTGGCGCGTCCCGTTTTCCCGGGGGTGTTGGTTGTGTCTGTTTTTGTTTTACTTCAACGGAGAGTTTGATCCTGGCTCAGGATGAACGCTGGCGGCGTGCTTAACACATGCAAGTCGAACGATGATGCCAGCTTGCTGGTGGATTAGTGGCGAACGGGTGAGTAACACGTGAGTAA
>NZ_JBFTIK010000076.1:0-372 GCF_056394725.1 Arthrobacter sp. 10N418 | reverse complement strand
GTCCCATGCCTCAACTGTAATGAGACAAAAGCGGCCAATGCCTTAAGTGAAGTGAGACACGCCGCGCGAATGCCTTAACTACAATGAGACAAAAACAGGCAATGCCTCATCTGTAGTGAGATTGCCTCAACTTAGATGAGACAGGACAATAGGGGAGGCGTATCATCGGGGCCTAATCTGCAAATTCTGCAACTGGATCACTTCTACTTTACATAATGTTGATTATCGGCGTTTAAGTGGGACCAGTAGAAGTAGATGAGAAAACTGGTCTCTCTGTGCTTTTAGCCGTTTTTGCAGGTCAGGCTGATGTGGCGATGCCTCGACGTCGATCGGCATGAAAGGGTCGATCCGCGCGCTGCTGCGGCACAACAA
>NZ_JBFTIK010000075.1:0-407 GCF_056394725.1 Arthrobacter sp. 10N418 | reverse complement strand
GGTTAAAGTGGGAGAGCCTCCAACGTGGTGGTTGGAGGCTCTCGACCTAATGGTTGTCCGGCGGTGACCTACTCTCCCACACCCTCCCGGGTGCAGTACCATCGGCGCTGTGGGTCTTAGCTTCCGGGTTCGGGATGGGACCGGGCGTTTCCCCCACGCTATGACCGCCGTAACCCTGTTACCCGTTCCCCCGGCGCTGGTGGGCGCGGGGGTGGGAAGTCTKGTGGTTACAACATGTGTCCTGCCCCCGTGTCCGGGTGCAGTGGTGGTGTTGTTATTCAGTTGTGGTTCGCCAAGCAACGGGTTTGTTGGTTGGGAACCACATAGTGGACGCAAGCAGTCTTGTTTCTTTGTACCACCCCTGGGTGCGAACCCCTTTTGAACGGGTTCGCGGGGTGGTGTGTGGT
>NZ_JBFTIK010000074.1:0-436 GCF_056394725.1 Arthrobacter sp. 10N418 | reverse complement strand
ACCGTGATGAACACCGCCACCAACCCACGCACCAGCAGTTCCGCGGCGCCGGCGGCGGTCACCGACTGCGGCGCGCACGCCGCTGCCGGCGGTGAGGGTCCCGTGGCCAACCCTGCCACGGTTGTCACGGACGGTGTTTCGAGTGCTTCCTCGAYTTCGGCTGCCGGCTCCGCTCCGGCGGATGACCCCGSAGCGGCCGGCCTGGATCTGCGGTCCAGGCCGCAGAAGCTCCTCGACGGGCTGGTCGGTGCCTGCAAGGCCGCGCTGGCGGCCGGTTCGCTGCCTGCCACCGGCGGGCTGCGCCCGCAGGTCATGGTCACCATCGACTACCGCGACCTCCTGGCCCGGCTCGACCGCCTGGGCGCTTCGGCCGGCGGCCCGGAAACGGCTGGCTCAGGCGGCGGCCCGGCAGGCCCGGCAGGCCCGGCAACCGCGG
>NZ_JBFTIK010000073.1:0-463 GCF_056394725.1 Arthrobacter sp. 10N418 | reverse complement strand
TCGGCATGGATGTCCAAGGCGGCGTTGACCAGGTGGGCGTCCACCCAGTCCCGTTCCGTCACCGGGCTGGCTCTCCACCGGTAGTACCCTTGCTTGCTGAACTTCAACACCCTGCAGGTCACCGCCACGGGAATCCCCTCGGCGGCAAGGTCCGTGACCAGCGGGTAGATCATTTTGGGTTGATGTCCCTTGCCAGATAGGCAGCAGCCCGGCGCAGAATTTCATTCTCCTGCTCCAACAAGCGGTTGCGCTTCTTCAGGTCGCGCATTTCGGCCGACTCTGCCGCTGCCGGGCCGGCCCCGGTTTCCTTACGCTCGGCGATGGCAATCCAGCGCTTCAGCGTCGTGACCGAAAGCCCGAAATCCTTCGCAATCTGCGCCAGCGGCGCCTCGCCCTTGCGGGCCACATCAATAACATCCTGGCGGAACTCCGCCCCATAAGCCGTAGGCATGGTCAACATCCT
>NZ_JBFTIK010000072.1:0-568 GCF_056394725.1 Arthrobacter sp. 10N418 | reverse complement strand
TCGCTGCGGCCGTGGACCCGCCAGCCGCCGCCCTTAGGGATTTTCCCGAGCTTCTTCACGTCAATGTGCAGCAGCTCCCCGGCGGTGTCGCGTTCGTAGCGGTGGTCGGTGGCACGGCCGGCCCGGATGCGTTCGCCGCTGATGGGGTCCAGTTCCCAGAGCCGGGGCAGGCCGGCCCGGGCGATGATCCGGGAGACCGTGCGGGCCGGGACGTGACAGCGTTCGGCCAGCTCGACCGGGCCTTCCCGGTGCTTCTCCCGCGCCGCGAGGACCTCGTCGATCTTCGYCGCGGGGGTCGCGTGCGGGCATGAGAGCGGACGGGAGGAACGATCCTCCATGCCGTCCCAGCCGTGCTCCAGGTAGCGCCGGAACCACCGGTGCGCACAGGTACGGGAAACACCCATTTCCTTGGCCACGTGGGCCACGGGCCGGCCCTGAAGGACGCGCTGGACAAGGATGCCTCTACCGGCAGGAGTCAGACGGGCATTACGGTGGACCATGAAGACCTCTTAGTCGTTAGGTGTGTGTGGTAACCACCAACCTAAGAGGTCTTCACCCTTTCACCGTG
>NZ_JBFTIK010000071.1:0-617 GCF_056394725.1 Arthrobacter sp. 10N418 | reverse complement strand
TGTACTCAGCCGGCAGGTTGGTTACATCTGCTGATGGGTGGTCGTCCTCCGAGGGCGCTGTGGTTGCGGCGGTGGTTGTAGAAGTCTAGCCAGCCGGTGAGGGTCTGGGTGCGGTGGTCGCTGGAGTCGTAGGCGTTCTTGTAGGCCCAGCCTTCCTGCAGGGTGCGGTTGAACCGTTCGGCCTTGCCGTTTTGCCAAGGGCTCCGCGGCTTCGTGCGCCGGTGCTTGGCACCCAGATCTGTCATGGCCTGGGCGAAGGCAGCCGAGCGGATGTAGGCCAGGGCGTTGTCGGTCATGACTTCGCGCACGGGTGCCCCGTTCGCGGCCATGAACGCCGCGGCGTTGGCCAGGAAGCGGGCGCAGGTGGGGCCTTTCTCGTCCGGCAGGACCTCGACGTAGGCCAGGCGGGAGTGGTCATCGACGGCGACATGGACGTAGTCGTAACCGATGCCGCGGCCCTTGACGGCCTCGCTGCGGCCGTGGACCCGCCAGCCGCCGCCCTTAGGGATTTTCCCGAGCTTCTTCACGTCAATGTGCAGCAGCTCCCCGGCGGTGTCGCGTTCGTAGCGGTGGTCGGTGGCACGGCCGGCCCGGATGCGTTCGCCGCTGATGGGGTC
>NZ_JBFTIK010000070.1:0-657 GCF_056394725.1 Arthrobacter sp. 10N418 | reverse complement strand
TTGCGGGATCTGGCGGATGATTGCCTGGACGGGTTGGCCGAGGCGGCCCGGTTGGAGGCCCGGACTGCGGCGTTGAAGGTGCGGCTGGCCGCGGAGTATGTGCAGGCGGCCAGGTTGCTGGCGGCTCCGGGGGCGTCCCGGCAGGACCGTGCCGCGTCGGAGATGGCGGTGGTGGCCGAGGTCGCCTGTGTCCTGACCGTCAGCGAACGGRCCGCCGGTGCCTTCCTGTCCGAGTCCGAGGCRTTGACGGCGGTGCTGCCGCTGACCCTGGGAGCGCTTGAGGCCGGGACGATTTCCTGGCAGCACGCTAGGATCATCGTCGACGAAACCGGCGGCCTGGACGAGTGCGGGGCGGCGGCGCTGGAGGGGCATTTCCTGGACCCGGACGCAGCGGGCGCGGCCCGCGGGTGCCCGGCCGGGGACCTGGTGGCGTCCCGGTTCCGGGCCAAGGCGCGCGCCTGGCGGGAACGCCACCACCGGGAGAGCATCGAGAACCGYCACACCGCGTCCGCTGCGGACCGGCGGGTGGAGTACGTCCCGGACCGGGACGGCATGGCGTGGCTTTCGGCCTATCTCACGGCCGAGACCGCGGCGGGGATCTGGGAACGGTCCACCGCGGCCGCCCGTGCCCTGCAGGGCCCGGGCGAGGCCAGGACC
>NZ_JBFTIK010000069.1:0-686 GCF_056394725.1 Arthrobacter sp. 10N418 | reverse complement strand
AGGACGTTTTTCTGCAGCAGCGAGAAGAACGATTCCATCGCGGCGTTGTCCGCGCACGCACCGACCCTGCCCATCGAGCCGGTGAGCCCGTGGTGCCTGAGCGATTCGACGAAGCGGCGGGACCGGAACTGGGACCCGCGATCCGAATGCACCACGGTGTTGGCCGGGCGGCGTGACCGCACTGCGTTCTCCAGCGCGGCGACGGCAAGCGAGGATTTCATTCGCGAGTCCATCGAGTACCCGACGATCCTCCCGGAATAGACGTCCTTCACCGCGCAGAGGTAAAGCTTCCCCTCTGCTGTGGGGTGCTCGGTRATGTCGGTCRGCCACAGCTCGTTCGGCGCCGCGGCGGTGAAGTCACGTTCCACCAGGTCATCGTGGACCGGCGGTCCCGGCTTCCGGTTCAGGCCCCGCTTCTTCGAAAACACCGACCAGATGCCGTGGTCCCTGCACAAGCGCTGGACCCTGTTCTCGCCCGCCGTGATGCCCTTCKCGGGGAGCTCGTCGGCGATGAACCGGTATCCGAACGCCGGATCGTCGGCATGGATGTCCAAGGCGGCGTTGACCAGGTGGGCGTCCACCCAGTCCCGTTCCGTCACCGGGCTGGCTCTCCACCGGTAGTACCCTTGCTTGCTGAACTTCAACACCCTGCAGGTCACCGCCACGGGAATCCCCTCGGCGGCAAG
>NZ_JBFTIK010000068.1:0-741 GCF_056394725.1 Arthrobacter sp. 10N418 | reverse complement strand
GGTGGGGGCGAGGCGTAGGCGGCCGACGCGTTGGGCGAGGATGCGTCGGGCTTCGCCGGGGAGGTGGTCGTCGCTGATGAGTTCGTCGGCGTCTTCGAGGGCGGCGATGGTGCTGATGCCGAGGGTTCCCCATTTGGTGTGGTCGGCGAGGACGACGACGCGGCGGGCGGCGGCGACGAAGGCGCGGTCGGTTTCGGCTTCGAGGACGTTGGGGGTGGTGAAGCCGGCGTCGGCGTCGATGCCGTGGACGCCGAGGAAGAGCACGTCGAGGTGGAGTTGTTTCAGGGCGGAGGTGGCSAGGGGGCCGACGAGCGCGTCGGAGGGGGTGCGTTCCCCGCCGGTGAGGATCACGGTGGAGGGGGAGGCGCCCTGGTGGAAGACGTCGGCGATCCGGACGGAGTTGGTCACGACGGTGATCCGGGGTCCGGTGGAGAGCAGTTGGGCCAGGGCCCAGGTGGTGGTTCCGGCGCTGAGTCCGACGGCCATGCCTTCGCGGACCTGGGCGGCTGCCTCGTGGGCGATCGCGGTTTTTTCGTCCTGGAGCTGGGTGATTTTCAGTTCGAAGCCGGGTTCGTGGGTGCTGGCGCCGCCGGGGAGTTTGGCGCCGCCGTGGATTTTCTCCAGTGCGCCGGCGGCGTCGAGGGCCTCGATGTCGCGCCGGACGGTCATGAGGGAGACCCCGAGCATCCGGGCGAGGTCCGCGACCCGGACGATGCGTTCGCGCTGGACCTCCGCGAGGAT
>NZ_JBFTIK010000067.1:0-771 GCF_056394725.1 Arthrobacter sp. 10N418 | reverse complement strand
GGTCCGGCCAGTGGGGTGGTTCCCAGTCCTGGTGTTCGCTCGCGTAGTACCGGCCCGTCGGTGAAATCCACCCCGGCGGGTTGTCCTTGCCCGCCCCGGTGGGTGTCCACGCCGAGCCGTGTTTGAGGCGGTGGTGTTTGCGGCACGGCTGGCCCAGGTTCGAAATACCCGTGGTGCCTCCGTCGGCCCAGGCCAGGAGGTGGTCTGCTTCGTTATCCAGGGAATGGTTGCTGCAGCCCGGGAACGGACACCTGCCATCGCGCAGCCGCAGCCAGTGCCGCTGGGCCTTCGTAAGCCGGTAACTGGTCCGGCCGATTTCCAGCGGCGCCCCGTCCCGGGGATCCGTCAGGACCCGGTAGAAGGAATCGGCGCCGCCGGCAATCAGACGGCGGGCCATCGACGGCGGGATCGGCCCGTGCCCGTCCAGGACGGCCGGTTCCCCGGTGGCGCCCAGCAGGGACAGGACCGGGACGGTGACCAGGACCTGCGCCCGAGGCAACGGAACACCCCCGCACCCGCCCCCAACCATCCCCGCACCCGGACCGGTACCGGCGCCGGTACCGTCGGCTGTTCCGCTGGTGAGGAGCCAGGTGGCGGTGATGTCGGCGCGGAGCTGGGTCACGGTCCTGGCCTCGCCCGGGCCCTGCAGGGCACGGGCGGCCGCGGTGGACCGTTCCCAGATCCCCGCCGCGGTCTCGGCCGTGAGATAGGCCGAAAGCCACGCCATGCCGTCCCGGTCCGGGACGTACTCCACCCGCCGGTCCGCAGCGG
>NZ_JBFTIK010000066.1:0-930 GCF_056394725.1 Arthrobacter sp. 10N418 | reverse complement strand
CGGGGGCCGTGGTGGGGGCCGCGGAGTTTCAGCGGGGCGGGTTTTTTCTGTCAGGAGTACTTCGGCATCAACACTGTTCCGGATGGGTTCCCCGGATACCGTAACCATTCCGTGATACCGGGCCCCGGACGCATCGCGTGCCCGCCACCGACAAGCCTGTCTTTCCGCGGCGTCCGGTGATGGCATCCGGCGCACGGGCCGCCGTGACTCTGCCCTCGGACGGGCTCGAGTTGTCCGCGAGCTGATTCAGGTCTGCGCGGACCCTGGACTTGATGGTGGGTAAAGGTGCCGGGAGTCTCTCCGCCACCTCACGGAAGGTGAGGGCGCCGAAGTACGCCAGCACAACCGGTTCGCGTTGCAGCGGCGAAAGTGTCCTCAGAGAATCGACGAGTTGCAGGGCATCCGGTCGATGAAGGAATGGGCTACCTCGTCGTAGGGATGGCTCCAGGAGGCGGCGGCCCATCGTGCGGCACGGTTGGTGCTGCACTGATGCGAGCGGACCTTGTCCACGGCCCTGGGACGGGAGATCGCCGTCAGCCAGTCAGCCAGTCAGCCGGCCGGTCGGGCTTCCCGGCGCGCTGGCCGTATTTTTTTACGCCCCCTGCCAGACCACGATGCAAACTTCCTGGGTCACTTCCTCGCTGAGTTCGGGATCGACAACCACCCGCCCCACCACGCCGAAAAACCGCTGCGAGGTGCGCTGGTAGAACTCCGTGAAAGCCTCGCGGTTGCCTTGACCGGTTTCAGCAGCAACTACAGGACAAAAAGGGTGCGGAACTTTCCGGCCGGCCTGCCCGGGTGCGGACGGGATTGGGAGCACTATGGATGCGGTCTTAGTTGCTCGGAGTAGAGGACACAAGATGAACGCCATACGATACACGGCACTGATCATTCCGGCCCGGCTCGGCGAGCCCGTCCGGATTGAATCCC
>NZ_JBFTIK010000065.1:0-1024 GCF_056394725.1 Arthrobacter sp. 10N418 | reverse complement strand
CTAGCGGGTGTTTGACCCTTGAGTGAGGTGTGGCCTCGGTTGTGATTGTAGTGGTGCAGCCAGGGCTCGAAGGCGGCAACGCGTTCGGTCTCTGAGGTGTAGGGCCTGGCGTAGGCCCATTCGTCGAGCATGGTCCGGTTGAAGCGTTCGACCTTGCCGTTGGTCTGAGGCCGGTAGGGGCGGGTCCGTTTGTGTTTGATGTCCGGGCCGAGGGCGTCTGCGAAGGCGCGGGAGCGGTAGCAGGAGCCGTTGTCCGTCAGAACCCGGCGGACGGTGATCCCGGCGGTGTTGAATGCCGCGTTGGCCCGTTTCCAGAAGCCCGCTGCGGTGTCCTTTTTCTCGTCTGTGAGTATCTCGGTGTAGGCGAACCGGGAGTGGTCATCGACCGCGTTGTGCAGGTAGGCGTAGCCGGGGCGCCGGTTGGTGTCGGTGCCGGTCTTGTTCCGGTTGCCCGCGGCGCGGCCGGTGACGCGGTGCCCGCCGCCCTCGGGGATCCGGCCGAGTTTCTTGATGTCCACGTGGATCAGATCGCCGGGGTTCTGGTGCTCGTAACGGCGGATCACCCTGCCCGTGGCCCGGTCCAGCCAGGATAGCCTGGCCAACCGGTACCGGGAGAGGACCTTGTGCACCGTGGAGGGGTGGATGCCCAGCAGGTAGCCGATCCTTGCCGGCCCCCAGCGGCGGTTGAGCCTGAGCGCGATGATYCGCCGCTCCCGCCGGGCCGGTGTCCGGCGCGGGGACCGGCTCGGCCGGCTGGAGCGGTCCTCCATCCCGGTTTCGCCCAGCTCCCGGTAGCGGCCGGCCCAGCGCGCGGCGGTCGGGACGGAGACCTGAAAACGCTCTGCGGCACGGCGCAAGGGCCAGCCGTCCTCGACAATGCATTTGGCCAACTGCAGTCGGCCCTTCGGCGCGAGAAAAGCATTAGGGTGGGACACGAAGACCTCCGTTTGTGGAACTGGACTCTAGACAAGCCCCACTCCACTCGGAGGTCTTCTTCATGTCACCCCACCACGCCGAATGTCAC
>NZ_JBFTIK010000064.1:0-1249 GCF_056394725.1 Arthrobacter sp. 10N418 | reverse complement strand
GCAATCTGCGCCAGCGGCGCCTCGCCCTTGCGGGCCACATCAATAACATCCTGGCGGAACTCCGCCCCATAAGCCGTAGGCATGGTCAACATCCTTCCACGAGCACCAGCTCGCTAGGTCAAGGAGTCAACAAAACCGGGGGCAGTCCCTAGGGGTAGAGAAGCATTTCAGCCGCATGGAAGTTCTCGGCATTGATAACGCAGTGGAAAGGTTTGTCTCCGCCCCGCGTCACCGAGCCCACACTTTGCAAACCAGGATAGATGGGATCACCGAATTCGCGGATGACTACCAGTTCATCGACTTCGACTGTCTTACGCTCGGCAGTGTCACCCGCTCGTACAACGGTGGCAACTCCGTCAACCATCCTGAGAACGGTCCAAATGCCAGGTGTTGAGCCGTCCTTGAACACCACCTTGCCGCCTCGAGTTACTTCGAACCCTGGTAGCTGAACGGTCTCGGGGCGGTGCTCCTCAAACACTAGTCCGAAGCTAGCCTTAGCCGTCAGCCGACTGACCTGATTCTGGATCTCGCTCCTGAGCTTTTCATCTGGAATCATCGCTATCAGCGTGTCGAGGTGTGCCACCCATACTCCTTGAATTTCGGGCCGACGCTGCCCCGTTAGGCCCGCGCGGGCGTACTTGACTTTACCTGCCACGGCGAGCCGGTTCGGCCGCGGACTCACTCGCCGGGCTGCAAAGTTGGCAGAGGGTCGTCACTAATCCACGACCCGCATTTTTTCCCCAAGATTTTCAGGGCAGGGCTCCATCTCGGCCGGCCATTAAGGCGTGCGCGCTGAGGCCCGAACGCTCGCTCCGGACTCGCTACTGAGAACGCTCAAGGAATGCCTTCACACGCTCCACATACTGTCGAGCGTGTAGCTTGTACTGCTGTTCGTACTGAGGGAAGTACCCTGCCGCTTCGACCGGCAACGTGAAGTACGAGCCATGCTCCAAGACCGTTGTTCCCTCCTCGCCGTCGCGTAAAAAGTCACGCCCGCGAGCTGCCGTGTCGGTATCACCGATACTCCTTGTGATAGCCAGTTCCTGCGGAATTTCATGCACGACTTCTAAAGCCGACACGGTTTCCACCCCATCACGCACTGAGCTGCTGCGGTGATTTCGGACAGCGGAATTAGTGGATTCTTCTACGCTGCCAGGGCTGGCTGTTGATAACCATAGTGGACTTCGTTAGGTCGACGGTAACCGAGCGCGGAGTGACGGCGCCTGCTGTTGTAAAACCCCTCGATGTA
>NZ_JBFTIK010000063.1:0-1297 GCF_056394725.1 Arthrobacter sp. 10N418 | reverse complement strand
TGAGCTGCTGCGGTGATTTCGGACAGCGGAATTAGTGGATTCTTCTACGCTGCCAGGGCTGGCTGTTGATAACCATAGTGGACTTCGTTAGGTCGACGGTAACCGAGCGCGGAGTGACGGCGCCTGCTGTTGTAAAACCCCTCGATGTAGCGAATGACGTCGCTCCGGGCTTGTGATTTCGTGGCGTAAACGGTCCGGTAGACACGCTCGTTTTTCAGGGCTGAGAAGAACGATTCGGCCATGCTGTTGTCCCAGCACACGCCGGTGCGTCCCATCGAGGAGCGCATGCCCAGGCCGGCCACCAGGGCCCTGAAACCGGCCGAGGTATAGACGCTGCCCCGGTCGGAGTGCCAGATCGCGGACGGCTCGATCCGGGTCGTAGCGGCGGCGTTCTTGAGCGCRTCGGCGACGAGCTCGGTGCGCATGTGATCAGCGATGGACCAGCCGACGACCTTCTTCGAGTAGCAGTCGATGACGGTGGCGAGGTAGACGAACCCTTGCCAGGTGTGGATGTAGGTGATGTCGCCGACGAACTTCACCCCGGGCCGGTCGGCGGTGAAGTCACGGTTCACGAGGTCGGGCATGCCCGCGGCGGCCTCAGCGTCAGCCTCGGTGGTGATGCGGAACGGCCGTGGCTGACAGGCCACCAGGGCCTGGGAGCGCATGATCTGCCGCACCAGCTCGGGCGAGCACTCGGTCTGTTCCGCGGCGAGATCGGCGTGGATGCGCCGGTACCCGTAGGTTCCCTCGGACTCCTCGAAGAAGTGCTGGATCCGCGCGGTCAGGCCCTGACGGCGGGCCGCCGTGGCCGATTGCGGACGTATGGCCCAGTGATAGAAACCGGACGTCGAGACGGCCAACCAGCGGCACATTCTCACGACCGAATTCAGATTGGCGGGCTCAGCTTTTTGGGAATCGATGTATTCGTACTTGCTCACTACCGCTGCTCCCGGGCGAAGTAAGCGCTGGCTTTTTTCAGGAACGCCGTCTCCGCCCGCAGCTCCTGAACCTCACGCTCGAGCTCCTTCAGCCGGGCCCGTTCCGACACCGTCAGATCCACCTCCGTCCCGCCGTTGGCCTCGCGGTACTTGACCAGCCAGTTCCGGAGAGTCTCGGGGCCGACACCGTACGCGGTGGCCACGTCCTTGATCGGCTTGGACGTGGTGATCACCTCGCGGCACAACTCGTCCTTGAACTCCTGGGTAAATCGCTTCCGTGATGCGGTCATGCTGATCTCTACTTTCGGTAGACCCCCATTTTAAGAGGGCCCACTGTCCGAGAACTCCGCGGCAGCTCA
>NZ_JBFTIK010000062.1:0-1427 GCF_056394725.1 Arthrobacter sp. 10N418 | reverse complement strand
GGTAGTGCCCATTAGCGTGGTGTAACGGCCCGGCCCCGGGCGTGTTGTTCCCGAACGTGAGGCGGCCATCGCGTGATTCTTGGAAAGACCGACCAAAGTCTTCTCTCAAGGAGTATCCACGCGATGACCGCACCCCATATTATCGACCCTGCCCGTTTCCTGTCCGAGCAGCTCGAGCAGGCCTCTCCGGATCTGATGCGTTCCATGCTCACGACCTTTATCAACGCGCTGATGAGCGCAGAAGCGGACGCTGTCTGCGGCGCTGAATACGGTGCCCGTTCCGAGGCCCGCAGCAACTCCCGGAACGGGTACCGGCACCGGGACTTCGACACCCGCACCGGCACCCTGGACGTCGCCATCCCCAAGCTCCGGCAAGGCTCCTACTTCCCGGACTGGCTGCTGGAGCGCCGCCGCCGGGCCGAGGCCGCACTCACGACCGTGGTCGCGACCTGCTACCTGCTCGGGGTGAGTACCCGGCGGATGGAAAAGCTCGTCGAGACCCTCGGGATCACCCGGTTATCGAAGTCCCAGGTCTCGGTCATGGCCGCTGACCTCGACGCGCAGGTCGAGGCGTTCCGCACCCGCCCGCTGGACGCCGGCCCGTACCCGTTCGTCGCCGCCGACGCCCTGGTCCTGAAGGTCCGCGAAGGCGGCCGGGTCGTGAACGTCCACGCCATGGTCGCAACCGGGGTCAACGCCGACGGACACCGCGAGGTCCTGGGGATCCAGGCGTCCTCCGCCGAGGACGGCGCCGGCTGGCTGGGCTTCTTCCGCGACCTGACCGCCCGCGGCCTGACCGGGGTGAAACTGGTGACCGCCGACGCCCATGCCGGGCTGGTCGCCGCGATCGGGGCGACCCTGCCCGGGGCCGCTTGGCAGCGCTGCCGCACGCACTACGCGGCGAACCTCATGGCGGTGACCCCGAAGGCGTCCTGGCCGTGGGTGAAAACCCTGCTCCACTCGGTCTACGACCAGCCCGACGCCGCCGGCGTCCACGCCCAGTTCGACCGGGTCCTGGATGCCCTGGCCGAGAAGCTGCCCCGCGTCGCGGACCACCTTGAGGCCGCCCGGGAGGACATCCTGGCGTTCACGCCCTTCCCCAAGGGCCTCTGGCGCCAAGTCTGGTCCAACAACCCGCAGGAACGCCTCAACCGGGAAATCCGGCGCCGCACCGACGTCGTCGGGATCTTCCCCGACCGCACCGCCCTGATCCGGCTCGTCGGCGCCGTGCTGGCCGAACAGCATGATGAATGGATCGAAGCGCGCCGCTACCTCAGCCTCGAGCTCATGCAACAATCACAGACCGTCGGCACCGTGCCGGCTGCCGAGCCAGAACAGGAGGACACCAACCCCGAACTGGCGCTCAGCGCCTAACCACCCCAAGAATCACGCAACAAACGCGTTACACCACACAAATGGACTTGACC
>NZ_JBFTIK010000061.1:0-1931 GCF_056394725.1 Arthrobacter sp. 10N418 | reverse complement strand
GGGATCGGTCGTGGTGGTGAAGCGTTCGGGGTGTTTCGCCCGGGCTGCGGCGAGCGTTGCCGAGCGTTCTTTGGCCACGGCGGCGGCATGGCCGTAGTGGACGTTCGCGGGTGTGTGGAAGCCAATGCCAGAGTGCTGGTGGTGATGGTTGTACCAGTCCACGAAGCCAGTGATAAATGCCCCGGCGTCGTGGACTGAGGCGAAGCGTTCCGGGAATTCCGGGCCGTATTTCAGGGTCTTGAACAGCGCCTCGCTGTACGGATTGTCGTTGCTGACCCGGGGTCTGGAGTGGGACCGTGTGACCTCCAGGTCCGAGAGCAGCGCTGCGACGGTTTTGGATGTCATGGACGTTCCCCGGTCCGCGTGCACGACCTTCGGGATGCCGTGGATCCCGAAGATTTCTTTCATCATTTCCACGGCCAGGACCCCGGATTCAGTGCCATGGACGTGCGCGCCGACGATGAACCTGGAATGGATATCGACCATCATGTAGCAGTCGAAATACTTTCCCCTGACCGGGCCCGCGAGCTTTGTAATGTCCCACGTGAACACCTGGCCCGGAGCTGTGGCGACCAGCTCGGGAACCGCCCGGGGCGGGTGTTTGGCCAGCCGGCGGCGTTCCTTGACCTGTTTGTTTTCCTCCAGCACGCGGTAAAACGTCGACAACGATCCCAGATAGATTCCCTGGTCCAGCAGCTTCGTGTAGACCTGCACGGGTGCCAGGTCCACGAACTCCGGCGAGTTCAGCGCTGACAGGATCACGGCGCGCTCGGCGGCGCTGAGCTTGTTCTGCGGCACCACCGGCATCTGGTCCCGCGGCGGGGCCGGTTTCCGGTTCGCGGTCGTCCGGGAAACACCCGTCAACGATGCCGCCCGGCGTGATGGGATCTTCAGTTCCAGCATCGACCGGTACGTGGCCATCAGCGTTTCCTGGACCGGGGCCCGTCCGGCATATCCTCGGAGGCGCTCTCTAAGAACGCCTGTAGTTTTCCCATCAGATCCAGGGCTGCCTCGGTCTTCTTCAACCGGCTCTCACTCACCTCTAACTGGCGGCGCAAACGCGCGTTCTCGGCCTGATCCGCCGAGACCTTCCCGACCGATTCCCCGTACTACTACTACTACTACTCACAGCACTATCTTCGCGTACTGCACTCAAAACTGGACTGGACATGATTACTGGGTTCCTGGCTCTCGCCCCACGTGATTAAACGGACTTGCTATGAGACGTTGGTACCGTTCCAGCCTGACACGTAGGGCCCGGGCGTGTTGTTCCCGAAGGGACTGCCCCGGATTTCGTTGACTCTTGACCTAGCGAACGAGTGTTCGTGGAAGGATATTGACCACGCCGGCGGCTTATGGGGCGGAGTTCCGCAGTGTGAGTTGTGTTCGCTTGGGGCAACGAGCTCCGCTGCGCCGTTGATGGTGCGCGCCACTTAGTGGAGGGCCGCGCCGTCGGGTGATCATGCAGGTGGCGGTTCCCTTCTCCATGAGATGTTCGGAAAGGAGGAACCCGCCGCCATGAAGTTCGTCGATTTCCAGCATGAGAGTCGCCCCGTAGTGCGGTGCTTGTTCGTGGTCGGGTCCGGTTCCGGTGGGTGCAGCTGCATCGGGCAGGAGAGGGCGGGGCCGGCGGCAAGCCTGATGATCCGGTGGATCCCGCGAGATACAAGGCGATGGAGGCCTGGCTGCGGGAGCTGGAAAGGGAGAATGACTTCCTGAAAAAAGTTTCGGCGTTCTTCGCCAAAGAACAACGGTAGAGGATCTCTACCGGCTTGTTCAGGAGTGTTAGCGGCCATGAAAAACTGCCCGTAGGCGGCCACGGAACTGCCCACTGACGGCCAGGAAAACTGCCCGTCGGTGGCCATGAGATCTGCCCACTTCCTTACTGAACCCGACCGCTTCAGCGGCGGGAGCCTCTCCCCGGGGTTTGA
>NZ_JBFTIK010000060.1:0-1722 GCF_056394725.1 Arthrobacter sp. 10N418 | reverse complement strand
TAGCCTCGATTTTTCATGGTGCTCGTTGATGGCCGCTGATTTGTGGCCGCGGCTGTTGGGCGGTTGTTTTCTGTTTTCGGGCAGTCTGGTGTGGCCTGTTGGTTCGCCTGGGTTGGCGCCGGTTCCACTTCCGGTGATCGTGCTGTTCGTTGGGGCAGGATGAGGTCCGCGATCAGCCGGTAGAAGGAACGAGCCCTTTGTTGAGCCGGGCGTTGGTCTCCAGGAGAAGTTTCRGGAGATCCTTTTCCGGGGCGGATTCCGAGAGCAGGAGCTGGTTGCGGCGGGCGCGGGTGATGATTTTCCCGGCGGTCGCGAAGAGCCGGTAGCGCCAGCGTTTGATGTCCCAAGCTTTGGCGTGGTGCCCGTCCGGGAGGGCGGCGAGCTGCAGCCAGGAGACCAGGTTGAGGGCGAGGGCGGCGATGTTTGCCCAGGCCTGGTTCGCGGCGAAATCAAAGAACGGCAGCTTGCCCAGGCCGGTGTTTTTCAGGGTTTTGATCCGGTTCTCGCACCGGCCGCGGGCGCGGTGCCTGGCGTCCAGGAACGGCCCGTGCCAGCGCGGGGAGTTGGTCAGGAACGCGGTGATCCGGTGCCCGTCGACATCGAGCAGGGTCGGCTGCGCTCCGGGGTGCAGCGGCTCGGCGCGGAGGAACAGGTTCGTGCCCGGCGGGTAATCGGTGAGCGGAACGACGTCGGTGGCGTTGATGACCCACGCATCGGTCCGGTCGGTCCCGGACTGGTCCAGGGCCGGCTGCCAGTACTCTTTGTCGCTGATCCAGTCGATCATGTGGGCCTTGCCGAACGGCAGGGTATAGCTGGTGGAGAACTGCACGCCGAGGCTATGCAGGTGCCAGAGGAATTTCCGTGAGGCCCCGGCACTGTCGGTACGGACCAACACCTTCTCCCCGGCCAGGGCCCCGGCCTCGTTGAAGAACCCGTCGGGCAGCTGGGCTGCGGCCGTTTGGAAGACCCGGATGTGGTCCTCGGCGCTGTTCGCTCCCGCGTTGCCCGGCCGCAGCACGGCGGCGAGGATCTCCCCGGAACCGTTGCCGCCGCCGTAATCGACGCTGGCGATGAACGGGGCGAACCCGTAGCCGCCTTTGTAGGTGCCGGCCACGTTCTCCTTATCCGAATGCGAGGTCACGAGCGTCGCGTCGAGGTCGATGATGAGCGGGTCCGCGGCAGTCGCGGCGAGTGCCGGGTTCCGGTCCCCGGCGGCGCCCCAGGCCCGGGTGCGCAGTTCCCGGGTAAGGGTTTCGAATCCGTAGCCGAACAGCTCCGGGTTCGCCACGGTGCGTTCGAAGAACCGTGACACGGTCGCGTTCGAGGGCAGCTGACCGAAGGCGCCGGGTGAGGACCGCAGGATGTCCAGATCCGAGGCGTGTTCGCCGCCGGCGGCGAGCATCGCGGCCAAAGAACCAACCAGCCGGCCCGGCCGGTGCTTCGCGCCAGAGGGAACAAACTGAACCAGCCTGTCCTCACACAGGCTACCGAAACCCAGCGCGTCCATGAAGCCGGTGAGCACCGAGACCCCGGCCTGGGAGATCAGCGACTGGCCGGTGAAACTGACCGGCAGGGACGGAAAAACACGGGTAGACTTCTGCATCGAAAGGGTGCTCCCTCGCTCGGCAAATAACGGTCTCGACAACCACTATTTTCCCAGTTCAGAGCACCCTTTCCCTGATTAACACGCCATCCCGACGGACCCGCCATGAAAACCTGGGG
>NZ_JBFTIK010000059.1:0-1794 GCF_056394725.1 Arthrobacter sp. 10N418 | reverse complement strand
TCGGCATGGATGTCCAAGGCGGCGTTGACCAGGTGGGCGTCCACCCAGTCCCGTTCCGTCACCGGGCTGGCTCTCCACCGGTAGTACCCTTGCTTGCTGAACTTCAACACCCTGCAGGTCACCGCCACGGGAATCCCCTCGGCGGCAAGCTCCGTGACCAGCGGGTAGATCTGTAATGGTCATGTGCCGGCCAGAGGCCGGCTGGCAGGCTGGTCCCGGAGGACGGCATGTGACTCAGGGTATATCCGACCCGCGCTTGCGGTGTCTTGAAAATGACTCGTCCGCGCCAGTCCTCCGGGTACCAGTCTGCCCGCCGCGGATGACCTGATCAGAAGACTGTCCACCTTTGGTGTGACCCGTTACAGATGCGTCTCCGAAGCGACCCAGGCAGGCTCCCGCCACCTGTCCGGTTCAATAGAAGAGGAGACGCACTATGGCGATCATTGCCGAAGAATTCGACTTCGTCGTCGGAATCGACACCCACGCCCGCACCCACACCTTTACAGCCGTTCACACCGCAACTGGTGCAGTGGTCGATACCGCGACGTTCCCGGCCACCTCCGCGGGGATGGACCGTGCCATCAACTGGGTCCGGCTGCGCACAGGCGGAGAGACGGTCTTCGCAGCTGTCGAGGGCACGTCCTCCTATGGCGCCCGGCTCACCCAGGCCCTGCTTGTCGCTGGAATCGACGTGGGCGAAGTCAGGCCGCCCGCGCGCGCGTCACGGGCACTCACCGGCAAATCAGACCCGATCGACGCCGAAGCCGCAGCCCGTTCCGTCCTCGGGCGACCTCGCGACCAAGTGACGGAGCCACGCGCTGCAGGCACCCGGGCCGCGATCAGGATCCTGCTGGCCTCCCGGTCCCTGCTGGATCATCAACGTACCGCGAACCGCAACGCCCTCACAGCCCTGCTCCGAGGAACCGACCTCGGGATCGACGCCCGGGCGTCCCTGCGGGACGCACAGATCACCACCATCGCAGCCTGGCGGAACTCAACCGGGACCGACTCCGTGATCCGAATCGCCCGCGCCGAAGCCAAGCGCCTGGCCCTGGCTGTCAAAGACCACACCATCCGGCTCGCCGAAAACCACAAGGCTTTAGCCCAGCTCACCGAAGAACTGGCCCCCGGGCTCCAATCCATCCCAGGGGTCGGGCCCGTAACAGCGGCCATCATCATCTGCGCATACTCCCACCACGGCCGAATACGCTCAGAGGCAGCCTTCGCCGCACTCGGCGGCGTCGCGCCGCGGCCCGCGTCCTCCGGCAACACCACCCGACACCGGCTCAACCGCTCCGGAGACCGTCAGCTCAACCGCGCCTTCGACGTCATCGTCCGCACCCGCATGAGCTACGACACCGCCACCAAGGACTACGTGGCAAGGAGCCGCACCACCGGAAAGACCAACCGGGAAATCCGCCGCAACCTCAAACGCTACGTCTGCCGCTCCATCTTCCGCCAACTCCAGACCATCATGGCTTGACAGAACCCATAGAAGAGTCATTTTGGGTTGATGTCCCTTGCCAGATAGGCAGCAGCCCGGCGCAGAATTTCATTCTCCTGCTCCAACAAGCGGTTGCGCTTCTTCAGGTCGCGCATCTCGGCCGACTCTGCCGCTGCCGGGCCGGCCCCGGTTTCCTTACGTTCGGCGATGGCAATCCAGCGCTTCAGCGTCGTGACCGAAAGCCCGAAATCCTTCGCAATCTGCGCCAGCGGCGCCTCGCCCTTGCGGGCCACATCAATAACATCCTGGCGGAACTCCGCCCCATAAGCCGTAGGCATGGTCAACATCCT
>NZ_JBFTIK010000058.1:0-2385 GCF_056394725.1 Arthrobacter sp. 10N418 | reverse complement strand
CGATGGGTGAGCGGACTACGCCGGCGAACCCGAAGATGCCGATGACGGGGGACGAGTACATCAACTCGCTCAAAGACGACCGTGAGGTCTGGATCTACGGGGAACGGGTCAAGGACGTCACCACCCACCCCGCCTTTCGGAACTCGATCCGTATGGCGGCCCGGTTGTACGACGCGATGCACAAGCCCGAGCTGCAGGACAAGCTCATGGTCCCTACCGACACCGGGTCCGGCGGCAAGACCATGTCCTTCTTCCGCACACCGCACAGCGTCGAGGACCTTAAGAAGGACCGCGTCGCGATCGAGACCTGGGCGCGGATGAGCTACGGCTGGCTGGGCCGCTCGCCCGACTATAAGGCGGCGTTTCTGGGCACCCTCGGCGGCATGCCGGACTTCTACGAGCCCTTCCAGGAGAACGCCAAGCGCTGGTACAAGGAGTCACAGGAAAAGGTCCTGTACTGGAACCACGCGATCATCAACCCGCCGGTGGACCGCCACCTCCCGCCGGACCAGGTCGGCGATGTCTTCATGAAGGTCGAGAAAGAAACCGACTCAGGGCTGATCGTCTCCGGCGCCAAGGTCGTCGCGACCGGATCGGCGATCACCAATTACAACTTCATCGCCCACTACGGACTGCCGATCAAGCGCAAGGAATTCGCGCTGATCTGCACGGTCCCCATGGATGCCCCCGGCGTGAAGCTCATCAGCCGTGCCTCGTACAGCCACCAGGCTGCCGTGATGGGTACCCCGTTCGATTACCCGCTCTCGAGCCGGATGGACGAGAACGACTCCGTCTTTGTTTTCGACAAAGTCCTGATCCCGTGGGAGAACGTCTTCGCCTACGGCGACGTGGAGAAGATCAATAACTTCTTCCCGCAGACCGGCTTCATCAACCGTTTCACCTTCCAGGGCGTGATCCGCCTCGCCACCAAGCTGGACTTCATCGCCGGACTACTGATGAAGGCCCTGGAAGTCGCCGGCACGCAGGACTTCCGCGGCGTCCAGACACGCGTCGGCGAGGTGCTGGGCTGGCGCAACATGTTCTACGCCCTGATCGACGGCATGACACTGAACCCGGACCAGGGCCCGAACGGCACCGTGCTGCCCAAGCTGGACTACGGCCTGTCCTACCGGATGTTCATGTCCATCGGCTACCCGCGGATCAAGGAAATCATCGAACAGGACGTCGCGTCCGGCCTGATCTACCTGAACTCCTCCGCGCTGGACTTCAAAACCCCCGAGATCCGCCCGTACCTCGACAAGTACGTCCGCGGCTCCGACGGCGTCGAGGCCGTGGACCGGGTCAAGCTCATGAAACTCCTCTGGGACTCCATCGGCACCGAATTCGGCGGCCGCCACGAACTCTACGAACGGAACTACTCCGGCAACCACGAGAACGTGAAAGCCGAGATCCTCTTCGCAGCCCAGGCCCAGGGGACCACGGACTACATGAAGGGCTTCGCGGACCAGTGCCTGGCCGAGTACGACCTCGACGGCTGGACCGTGCCGGACCTCATCAGCAACGACGACGTCAGCCTGTTCTTGAAACGACACTAGCCGACGGGAAAAGGTTGCAGGTACGGCACGGCATTCCGTGCCGTACCTGCAACCGGCTCGTCAGTAGCGCGATCCGCCCACACCGACCTCCTGGTCGCTGTGGGCGGGGGTTCCGCCGTCGCCCTGGCAAAAAGCGATCGCCGGGACCACCGGACTTCCCATCGTCGCGGTACCCACCGGTTACGCCGGTTCAGAAACCACCAACGTCTGGGGAATCACGGAGGAGTCCTCGGGTAAGACGCAGAAAAACACCGGCCGGCCTCGGATTCCGCGAAGAGCAAATACCCGAAGCCGTGTATCTCATAACGCCCCACGTGCCGCCGTCGAATCCCGCAGCACCGTCGCTGCGGACCTGGAACCGCTGCTGAAATCCGCTTGGAAGGGAAAGACCCCATGATTTTTCTGGCGCATCACCTGGGACTGCTGTTCCACGTCACCCGCAGGCAGGACCTGGCACTGTGGGAGGCCGAGCTGGCGGCCCCCACCGTCACATTGACCTCGTCCGCCTGGGTGGGCTGGCACGAAGTGGACCCCGTGGACTGACCGGGCAGAATTCATCGGCGCAGCCCGTGGCTGATGGGTTTCCGGATTGGTCAGCCGCCGCGCAGAAAGTCAGCGACCGGCTCGGCGTCACCCTCGGCTCCGTCATCGGCCCGGGCCAGGACGTCACGGACCTATACTGCGACTGGGCGAAACTGCGCGGCGTGGCCGAAAACGGCCCCGTACTGGTCCGCCCTGACAAACACGTCGGCTGGCCCACGGACCGCTTGCCGGGTGATCCTGAAGGCGCCCTTTACAGGAGAATTGACCATGAACCTGTCTTTTGAGC
>NZ_JBFTIK010000057.1:0-2503 GCF_056394725.1 Arthrobacter sp. 10N418 | reverse complement strand
GGTTTGATGACGGTGTCTAGTCGCACCAAAGTCGCCCGGGAAGAGGCCCTAATGAAGTTTGACGGAGAAATCATGGAAATACTCGCTGCGTATGATCTGACCGGATCGTTGCGCGCCGCCGCGGAACTCACCGGCTGCTCGCACCACACAGTTGCCAGGCACGTCGCTGCCAGGGACGCCGGCCAGCCGATCGCCGAACCGGTGTACCGGGGCAGGGTCACCGATGCGTTCCTGCCCAAGATCGAGGAATGGATCGAGGCCTCCAAGGGCAAGATCCGCGCCGACAAAGCCCACGAGAAGCTCCGGGCCCTCGGCTACGAGGGTTCGGAGCGTTCGACCCGCCGKGCCGTCGCCCAGGTCCGCGCCGCCTGGCGGCTCGGCCACGTCCGGGTGCACCGGCCGTGGATCACGGAACCGGGAATGTGGCTTCAGTACGATTTCGGCGACGGCCCCGTGATCGAGGGAAAGAAGACCGTTTTGTTCGTGGCCTGGCTGGCATGGTCCCGCTTCAGGATCGTCATCGCGTTGCGGGACCGGACGGCGCCGAGCGTGTTCGCCGCGCTGGACCGCAGCTTCCGTGTCATCGGCGGCGCCCCGACCTACGTCCTGACCGATAACGAGAAGACGGTCACGGTGTCCCATGTTGCCGGGGTCCCGGTGCGCAACCAGCAGACAGTGGACTTCGCCCGCCATTACGGGGTGACGGTGCTGACCTGCCAGCCCGCGGACCCGGCGTCCAAGGGCGGCGTGGAGTCCTCGGTGAAAGTCGCCAAGGCAGACATCGTGCCAAAGGACACCAACCTGCGTGCGGAGTACGCTTCGTTCGCCGAGATCGAAGCGGCGTGCCAGGCGTTCATGGACGTGGTCAATAACCGTGAGCACCGGGCCACCCGCCGCCAACCCGCCATGATGTTGGCCGAGGAAGCGCCGCGGTTGCACAGGATCCCGGACACCGCGCACACCGTCGCATTCGGGCTCTCCCGCACCGTCCCGGAGAACACGCCGATGGTCACCTTCGAGAACGGGCAGTACTCCGTTCCGGCGTATCTGCTCGGCGGCAGGGTGTTCGTCCGGGCCCACGGCGCCGGAGCCGACGAGCAGGTCATCATCGTCCACCACGGCAGCCAGGGGCCGGTGGAAGTCGCCCGGCACCGGCGCGCCCGGCCCGGCAGCCCGGCGATCAACGACGCCCACTTCCCGGACCATAGGTCCAGGATCCCCGGTGAATACACGGCGAAAGCCAGGACGGCCGCGGAGACGGAGTTCCTTAACATCGGCGACGGGGCCCGCACCTGGCTGCTCGAGGCCGCCGCGGCGGGCACGGCCCGGATGAACGTGAAGAYGGCCGAAGCGGTCGCCCTGGCCAAGATCGCCGGGCAGTCCGAAGTCGATCAGGCCCTCGGGACCGCGGCCATCCATGGCCGCTTCGCGAACAAGGATCTTGCCTCGATCCTGAACGCCGCGAGCACGCGCACGACCACCCATACTGCCGGGGAGACCCGGTCCCTGACCCAGGGCACCGCCGGGTGGGCGGCGATCGGCCGCCCACCCGTTCCCGCCCGTGTTGACGACGCCCTGGGAGAAAGCGCGTGAGCCCGGTCCCGGCCACCGCACCCGTACTGGCGCCGGAGCTGGAGGCGCTGATGCGGCAGTTGAAGATGCCCCATGCACGGGCGCTGGCGCCGGAACTGATCGCGACCGCCCGCGCCCAGCGCTGGGAACCGGCCGAGGTCATCAAAGCCCTCTTCATCGAGGAAGTCGCCGGCCGGTCCCGGTCCATGCTCGCCACCAGACGCAAGGCCGCCGGCTTCCCGACCGGGAAGACCTTCGACACCTGGGATCCCGCCGCCTCCTCGATCCCCGCACCGACGCAGCAGGCACTGCGGACGCTGGAATGGATCGGGCGGAAGGAAAACGTCGTGATCTGCGGCCCCTCCGGCACGGGCAAAACGTTCTTCCTCGAAGCCCTCGGCCAACAAGCCGTCGAGGCCGGCCTGCGGGTCGCCTGGTTCCGGCTCGAGGACCTCGGCGCTCTCATGCGAGCCCACCGCTCCGATGACAGCGTAACCAAAGTCGTCGCCCGGATCCTGCGCGCAGATTTAGTGGTGGTCGATGACATAGGACTCTTGCCGGTCGGCACCGACGCCGCCGAGGGCCTCTACCGCCTCGTCGACGCCGCCTACGAGAAACGCTCCATCGCGGTCTCCTCAAACCTGCATCCCGCCGGCTTTGACGAACTCATGCCCAAAACCCTCGCCACCGCAACCGTCGACCGGCTGCTGCACCACGCGCACGTCTGCCAAACCTCAGGAGAATCGATCCGCCTCAGCCAGGCCCTGGCCGGAAAAGGAGTCACGCCAATGAGCTAAACCCACATCCCAACATGGCCAACGCCGCCGAACACCCGGTGGGCAGATCTGGTGGCCATGAACGGGCAGTTTTCATGGCCACCAGCGGGCATTTTTGCTGGCCGTCCATGGGCACAAACTATTGGCCATTGACA
>NZ_JBFTIK010000056.1:0-3231 GCF_056394725.1 Arthrobacter sp. 10N418 | reverse complement strand
CGCAACCTGGCCAATCCAACCAATTCAATACAATAAATTGGTATCAACAAACTTGGCACACTATTGAGTTCTCAAACAACAGACACACCCGGCACCACCACAACCACACGGTCACAGATCGCTCCGGAGCAACTTCCCAAACTTACCCGCCCGGCGAACGTGAAGCAAATCAGCGTTTCCGCGACTGCCCGTTCCACCGGACGAACCCACCAGAATCTGGAGCGCACGAAGCATCAGCCGGATTCTGGCCTTTAGTTTTAGGGGGTTTGGCCGCCTTCGGTTCCCAGCGTTTCCGCTGGTCTCTCTCTCGGCGACTTAGAAAACAATACACCCACTTCGCCCCCACCGCAAACCCGCCCGGGCATGGCGCCCGCACCGGCCAGATCCCCGCCAGTCCGCGCCAAATAGCCGCTCCCTGCCTCGAAAGTGGCATCCGGGGCGGCACCAGGGAAAGGTGTCCTCCGTCACGCATGCGGCCTCCCTGCCGGATACCATCAGGGGGTGAGGGCACACCGCCAACGCCAAAGACCAGCCGGGCACCACCGGCGTGTGACCGGGCCCGCCGTCGCCGGCCTGTCCACACTCGAGGCTGCCGCCCGGGCGGAGAGTGGTCTGGCGAACCGGGCACCGGATAAGACAAGCCGCAGCCTGTGGCACATCTTTCGTGCCAACGTACTGACCCTCTTCAACGCCGTCGTGGGTGCAAGCTTCCTGTTGCTGCTCCTCCTCGGGAGCTGGCAGGATGCTCTCTTCGGGCTGGCAGCGGCGGGAAACGCGATCATCGGCGTCGTCCAGGAGTTCCGGGCGAAGCGGTCTCTGGACCGCCTCGCCGTCCTTGAGTCCCCTGGAGCCCGGGTGCTGCGTGATGGCACCGTCACGGAAATCCCCACGACCGACGTCGTGCGTGACGACGTCCTGATACTCGGGGCCGGCGACCAGGTCAGTGCGGATGCCTCCGTCCTTGCGTCCGTGGGGCTCGAGGCTGACGAATCCCTCCTCACCGGCGAATCCGATCCCGTCGGCAAGGGTCCGGGGAGTGAAGTTCTCTCGGGTTCGATCATTGTTGCCGGCCGCGGAACCGCGCGCGTAACGCGGGTTGGTGCCGAGTCCTTTGCGAGCAAACTCACGGCTGATGCAAGACGCTTTTCGCTCGTCAACTCCGAGATCCGACACAGCCTCAATCGCGTCCTGCGGTGGATCACGTGGGCGCTGCTTCCTATCGCCATCGTCGTAGCGAACGGAGAGATGCAGGCCAGGGGCGGCTGGGAGCGCGCCATCGCCGCCGGGACGTGGACGTCGGCCACTGTGGGCGTGATCGCCAGCGTGATCGCCATGGTACCCCTCGGACTGGTCCTGCTGACGAGCGTCGCGTTTGCCGTCGGCGGCCTCCGGCTGGCCCGCGAGAAAGTGCTCATCCAGGAGCTGGCCGCTGTCGAAGGCCTGGCCCGAGTCGATGTCCTGTGCCTGGACAAGACGGGAACGCTCACCGAAGGCGGGATCGTCTTGAGGCGGCGCACACGGTGTCGACATCATCCGCACCCGGGTGGGAAGAGGCCTTGGGGTGGTTTGCCGCCGAGCCCGAGGCCTACGGGACGGCACGATGCCTCGCGTCGGCGTACCGCAACGACGGCGGTCTGCAGCCTTTCTCCTCAGTACCTTTCTCCTCTGCCAGGAAGTGGGGCTCGGTCAGTTTCGGCAGCGGCGACGCTGCCGGCGTCAAGTCCACCTGGATACTAGGCGCACCTGAGATCGTCCTCGCGGCAGGTTCCCCTGCGGACGCTGCCGCGGGCCCGGCGCATGCCGAGGTCCTCAACCAGGCTGGAAGCCTGGCTGCCTCCGGTCTGCGGACCTTGCTACTAGGCCACGTCGCCGGCGGGCCGCCTTCCGCCGATCGGACGGAACTGCCGCCCGGCATTCAGCCCGTCGCGGTACTGACGTTCCGGGAGAGGCTCCGCCCCGACGCCCGGGCCACACTCGACTACTTCCGGGAGGAGGGCGTTGAGCTGAAGATCATATCCGGAGACGATCCCCGGACCGTCGCGGCGATCGCCCGCAGGATGGGCCTGGAGGTCAGCACAGGCTACGACGCCCGCTACTTGCCGCAGGATCCCGGGCTCCTCGAAGACGTCATGATGGACAATGTGGTCTTCGGCCGTGTAACCCCGGCCCAGAAGAAAGACATGGTTGAGGCGCTGCAGCGAAGGGGCCATACCGTGGCCATGACCGGCGACGGCGTCAACGACGTACTGGCCTTGAAGACGGCCGACCTTGGCATCGCCATGGATTCCGCGGCTGCCGCCACCAAGGCCGTGGCACGGCTGGTGCTGCTGGATGGCCGCTTTGACCGGCTTCCAGGCGTCGTCGCCGAAGGCCGACGCGCGATCGCAAACATAGAACGGGTCTCGGGCCTGTTTCTCAGCAAGACGGCCTACTCAATTGCCATTGCTGCAAGTTTTGGACTCCTCCAATGGGAGTTTCCGTTTCTGCCGCGCCAGCTGTCCTTCACAGACGGGCTGACGATTGGCATTCCTGCCTTCTTCCTGGCGCTCATGCCCAATAGCCGCCGCTACCGGCCGGGGTTTCTCGTCAGATCGCTCGCCTTCTCCGTGCCCGCAGGACTCATCGTCGCGGCGTCACTGCTCGTGCTGAACGCCTACGCAAGCCCCAGCGCCTTCGGCCGCAGCACGAGTCCAGAGGCGTTGCGTGCGGCTTCGGTCCTGACTCTGTCAATCGTGGGACTCTGGATCCTGGCAGTCGTCTCGCGCCCGCTCGACCTGAAACGGGTGGGCCTCGTGGCCGCCATGTGTCTTGGGCTGGTTACCTTGCTCAACGTA
Source organism: Arthrobacter sp. 10N418 (assembly GCF_056394725.1). Classification (NCBI taxonomy): domain Bacteria; kingdom Bacillati; phylum Actinomycetota; class Actinomycetes; order Micrococcales; family Micrococcaceae; genus Arthrobacter; species Arthrobacter sp. 10N418. The sequence goes on along the minus strand of NZ_JBFTIK010000056.1, from coordinate 397 downwards.
CCGCTCGCGCAGGAATTCTTCAGCCTGACCTGGCCTCCGGCGGATCTCGTACTGGCCGCCCTGGCGGCGGGTACCGGCGGAGGCCTCGCCGTGGAGGCCCTGGCCTGGAACCATGCCCGGCGGTTTCCCCGCTGACAGCTTCCGACGGCGGGTGACGGCGTCGCGCCGGGGGTTCCGGTGTTCCGGGCGCATTGCAGGCTGGGGTGAGGGTTTGGGTGGTTAAAGTGGGAGAGCCTCCAACGTGGTGTTTGGAGGCTCTCGACCTAATTTATGTCCGGCGGTGACCTACTCTCCCACACCCTCCCGGGTGCAGTACCATCGGCGCTGTGGGTCTTAGCTTCCGGGTTCGGGATGGGACCGGGCGTTTCCCCCACGCTATGACCGCCGTAACCCTGTT
>NZ_JBFTIK010000055.1:0-3719 GCF_056394725.1 Arthrobacter sp. 10N418 | reverse complement strand
GGTCGATAATATGGGGTGCGGTCATCGCGTGGATACTCCTTGAGAGAAGACTTTGGTCGGTCTTTCCAAGAATCACGCGATGGCCGCCTCACGTTCGGGAACAACACGCCCGGGGCCGGGCCGTTACACCACGCTAATGGGCACTACCCTCGTACAGTCCGGCGAAGCCCAACAAGGGCTCTTTCTCGGAGTACAGGTAATTCGGGATCTTCTTCCCGTCCTCGGTCTTCTGCCACTCGTAATAGCCCTCGGCTGGGATAATCGCACGGCGCTTCACCGCCGCCTTCCGGAAGGACGGCTTCTCCAGAATGGACTCACTGCGGGCGTTGATGAGCTTGGAGCCGATCTTGATGTCCTTCGCCCAGGATGGGACCAAACCCCAACGCGCAATCAGCAGATGCCGGTCGATGGTGCCTTCATCCAGGCGTTCAGCAACGATGGGCACGCTCTGGGTAGGCGCCACGTTCCAGCTCGACGACGGCGGGCTGCCCTCGACTTCCTTGGCCTCAAAGTGGCTCAGAAGGTCGCCGGTCGCTTTGGACATCACGTATCTGCCGCACATGAGGCCCATTCTGCCCCACTCCGCCGCTTTCCATGAGACCAGCGCAGATGCGGCGATTGAAGGCGTTCATAGCATGATCTGCCCTGGTGCACTCTTTTCCCAGAGTGGTCTTTTCGTTCAAGTGGCGGCCGCGACGGCCGCGAACACTCGATTCCTAGCCTGCTTCCACGCCCTTACGTAGTCACGGTCTGGTACCGCGATCCTCACGAGGGGAGGCAGGCCCGCTGCAGGAAGGGATAGGTCCTTCAGCGCGTCGTAGAAAGCGCGTTGGCGCCCCCTGCTCTTGGGCCCGAACGTAGCCGTTTTCTTCGTTCCCCATGCCTTGTCAGCCTTGACGCGGTGCTGTTCACAAAGATCGCGGTAGTCTTCCAGGTCAAACCCCAAAGGTGCGCCGTTTGGATAGCTTTCAAAGGACAGTAGGCGGTAAGAGGTGAAGTGTTGGATCTCATCAACCTCGATAACTACTCCGGTGTCCTTGTGTATTAGGTCAGCGCGGGGTCGAACAATACGTCGAGCCGAGCGCATCGAGTCCAGGTCAGCACCAAGGGCGATGGCAACTGACATCACGGGCTCGTAGACGCTCGCAGTCTTGCCGCTTAGCCCGTACGGTCCTTTTGTTCCGATCCACTGAAAGTTGGTGCCTGGAGACAAGAAGAGACCTTCTTTCGCGGCCTCCACCGCAATACCTACCTCACATTCACAGGACACGATGACTCCTAGTACTTGCCAGCGTGCTCCAAGTACAGCGCCTCGGGTCGGGCATCTCGGTACGCTTCAACTGCTGCCTGGACAGCCTTCTCCTTCAGGTTCAGTGAGTAGAACACATCATTGATCTTGATGATTGATTCAATGCGCTGGTACTCGTCACCATGGTTTTTGGCGTACCTGGCCAATCCTCTGAGCTTTGGGATGGAGTCACTTAGGCTCTGGGCATGCGGATCAAGGATGGAGGAAACAACGCCGTCGTCGGTCCTGTGGAAAAAGACGAAGTCAGGCGTGAGGCCGCGGTGCCGGCCACCCATGGTGTAGGGGACGGTTAATGCGCCAGAACCTGATGAGGGGTTCCGATACCAGCCAAGGCAGTTGTCATCCTTAAGTTCGGTGTCTAGAACGTGGATTTCCCATTCATTGAGTTTCACCGGGTAGTCGCCGGTAGGCGACGACAGGAGGTGCTTTGGCCAGACGACCTCGGCAACGGGAATCGGTTTGTTCTCCACCAAGGAAATAACGGTCGGCTCTGGTTCTGTGGCTTCTGAGCGCACCTCGTCGAGCTGCGCTTTCAAGGCTGCCGGAGCCTTGTTGATTTGAGTCTGATATTCCTTGAACCACTCAACGATGGTGGCGTTGGCTACTTGTTCAAGCTTCTCTTTGACGCCGGGCTGGTGCGCTACTACAGCAACCGACATCATCATTGTGAATGTGTCGCCGTCTTCAAGGTAACGATCGTTTAGGTATGCGTTAGCCATAGTGCGGCCAATGCGGCGTTCTGCCTGCGCGAACAGCTGCTCGACACCCTTGCTGTCGATTTCAACTTCTTCCAGCAGGTCAATCTCAAGCACTGCGTTGCCATCGAAGAGTGTCGTCACTTCGTTTTCAATAAAGAAGTGGGCGAGCTTGTCCGCTTGTTCCTGGAACTTACCGCTGGCGTCCAGCTGTAAACGCGCTTCCCTAAGTACCTGGAGTAGCCGTGCGGTAGCCATGCTGGCTGCGCCCTGCAAAATCGCGTTCTTCCCGCCACCTGTAAGCAACGTGGCAAAGTTCTTGAGCCGGTCAACCTGGGTGCGGTATTGGGCGCCTGGGATCACATAGGAAGGCAGTTCAACGAACTTATTGAATACGTCCAGGTCAATTAGCGGGTTGCGTGTGAGTCGGACGCTCTCCTGTGTGATGACACTGACACCGGTCGAGCCGGGACCATCTGAAAGTTCTTGGTCCTCGACAATGATGAGTTCTTCTTCTGGTTCCGGAACCTCGGTGGCCCTTATTTGAGACACTGATGAATTATCAGACTCGTCGTCAAACAGCTTGGCGTCTTCGAGCTCAACTTCCCGACGACGAATTAGTTCGTCACGAAGGCCAGTGTTAACAGTCGTCGCACGTTTAGCGACAGTACTGCCTGCAAGCGTCATTTCAGTCGAGGGAACGGCTGGCACTAACTCAGGCAGAGTGTCTTGGTCGAACGTCTCTGGGTGGACCCATTCCTGACGGAAGCTATCGTCACCGAGTTTGAGACGGTCAGCAATCTTCTTCACGCCGGCCTTATTGAACCTCGGGAGGAAGCAGTGCACATAGTTAAGAGCTTCGTTCTGTTCCACGCGACGGGCGAGCGGCGTACGGATCATACGGCCAATGATCTGTGTAATGGCGTCCTGGTCCTCGACCTTCCTATATGACAAAAGCACCTCGGCACGAGGGCAGTCCCAGCCAGTGGTGATCGCCTGCATGCAAAGTACGACACGGATATCGAGGTCATCTTGGATGTCCTCTGGATTGGAGTACGCAATCGCGTAACTGCCGACATCCTTGACGGCGTGAGTGCCAAATGTGTGGCAGATGTTGTAAGTCTTGAGTCCAGGCCACGACTCCAAGACCACGCTGATTATCGAGGAAAGCTCTTCGTCAGATGGCATGTTATCCACCTGGATAACCATGGCGGGCAGAACCTGTGGTTCGTTGTTTTGTGCCGAATAAGTGGCCCAGTCCTGCTCATATCGACGTACAGTCGCTACCGCGTGGCGAAGTAGAGCAGACTCATTGAAGTTGGCCGCAATCTGCTGGGGTGATGCTAGGACAAGGCCGTCCTTGAGAAGACCGGAGGCGGGACTGCCCCGGCTTTTGTTGACTCGGGGTCTTAGGCCGCTGAGAGCGCGGTCCGGTTGATTGTTTCATATTCGATCGGGGTGAGTTTTCCCAACCGTCTTTGCCGTCGCCGGCGGTGGTACGTCCTTTCGATCCAGGTGGTGATCGCCAGGCGGAGCTCCTGGCGTGTGAGCCACCGCTGACGGTCTAGGACGTTTTTCTGCAGCAGCGAGAAGAACGATTCCATCGCGGCGTTGTCCGCGCACGCACCGACCCTGCCCATCGAGCCGGTGAGCCCGTGGTGCCTGAGCGATTCGACGAAGCGGCGGGACCGGAACTGGGACCCGCGATCCGAATG
>NZ_JBFTIK010000054.1:0-4122 GCF_056394725.1 Arthrobacter sp. 10N418 | reverse complement strand
GGCGACTGGCACGTGTACCTCAACGCTGAGGGGACCATCATCAATCTCCCGCCGAACCTTCGGGCGGGGCAGTTAATGCATGAGTGCGGCCTGGATCTCGCTGGGACCGCCCGCGGACAGGCCGTGATCCTGGGCCGTGGCGACCACGGTAGGGACACCGACGTCCCGGAGCATTTGGTCCGTCTGGCCGAAGAGCTTTTCGGTTCACCGCTGGCAGCCTAGCCACCAACCGACGTTCCGCCGGGACGGGAATGTTCCCGCCGTTTACGCTGGATCGGGGCCCTTTCGTCCGCCGTTTTGTGCCAGCAGCACGGCGTGGATCCGATCCCAGATCCCGTGGGCTGCGAAACGGCGGTGTTGCTTCCACACGGTGGTTCCGGCACGGGCGGCCGCGCTGACCGTCGGAACGGGGCAGCAAGGGCTCAGCGCGGGCCCACTGATCATCGGTAAGAACCGGAAAACGAGACACGCTCCCTAGTTTCCAGCCAGCGGTCAGCCTCATTCGGAGACACCCCCTAGCCCCGCGCGGCGGCTTCGGTCAGGCCCCGATGGCCTCCCGCAGCCGGGCGGCCGCCGTTTCGGGCGGGATGTCGGCGATGAACGCACCCATCGCCGCCTCCGAACCGGCAAGGTATTTGAGTTTCGTTTCCTCCCGTCGGGGCGACGTCAGCTGGAGCATCAGCCGGACGTCGTCGCGGTGGGCATGCACCGGGGCTTGGTGCCAGGCCGATATGTAGGGTGTGGGCGTCGAGTACAACGCGTCCACGCCACGCAGGAGACGGCCGTAGAGGTGGGAGAACTCGTCGCGTTCCGCGGTGCTGGTGGCGGCGAGGTCGGGCACGTGCCGGTGCGGGAGGACATGGACTTCCAGCGGCCAGCGGGCGGCGAAGGGGACGAACGCGGTCCAATGCTCGCCCTGGAGCACCGCCCGCCCGGACTTCCGCTCGAAGCTGAGGACGTCCCCGAACAGCGTGCTTCCGTAGCTTTGGATCGAGCGGATGAGCTGCGCCGTGCGGGGCGTGATGAAAGGGTAGGCATAGATCTGCCCGTGTGGATGATGCAGCGTCACGCCGATGGCCTCCCCCCGGTTCTCGAACGGGAAGACCTGCTCGACGCCGGGCAGCGCGGACAGGGCAGCTGTCCGGTCCGCCCAGGCCTCCACCACGGTCCGCATGCGGGACTGCGATACCCCGGCGAGGGATCCGGTGTGTTCGGGGGAGAAGCAGACGACTTCGCACCGGCCCACGGACTGCCGGCTGCGGCCTAGCCCGATCTGTGCGAGGTCCTCAAGGCCCTCGGGTGCGCCGGGCCCGGCAAGGTCCGGCCCGAAGGACGGGGACTTGTTTTCGAAGACGGCAACGTCGTACAGGCTGGGCACCTCCGAGGGGTTCCCGGCGGAGGCCGGTGACAACGGGTCCAGATGCGACGGCGGCAGGACCACCCGGTTCTGGCGGGCGGACGCCACCGAGATCCATTCGCCGGTCAGCACGTCCTGCCGCATCGTGGCCGTCGGCGGACGCGGAACCGGTTCGCGCAGATCACGGGCGCGCTCGGGAGGCAACACCGTGTCCGCGTCATCGAAGTAGATGATCTCCCGCCCGTCGGCGAGCACGTACGGCCGCTTCGTGATGGCGCCCATGCTACGTCCGCTTCCCGGCGTCGTGAACCGTGGGGTCCGCAACGGTGCTGTCCGCGACGGCTCGCACGCTCAGGAGCAAGCCGTGTTCAGGGTTCAGGACAGGCATCGGCAGGCCCGATTCGGCGAGGAAACGGCCGCTCGCCTCAACCCCGGAGGAAAGCCAGGCCGGGGGATGGATCTGCATAAACGGATGCCCGTTGCCGGGGGCCGGGTAGACCAGCTCCACCCGGTAGTTTTCGTCAGGCCGCAGCCCCGGTAGCGGCACCCTCCCGGGGACTTCGGAATAGGAGGTCGCCACGGCCACGAGCGCGTACAGCGCGTCGGCCCCGTCCTGGGACACGACGCCGTGGAGCATCAGCGAGGGGTCCGGCTCGTCGGCGCGCACCATGCGTCCGCTGTGCAGCAGCCCGCGGTAGTCCTTGAACAGCGCGATCACCGCCGCCAGCTCGCTGCGTTCGGAGCCTTTGAGCTGCCGCACATCCCACTCCAGCCCGAAGTGGCCGAACATGGCCGTGATGGCGCGGAAAGACAGTTCATGCGTCCGGGCTGTGGTGTGCGAAGTCGTCGGGCCGATGTGCGCGCCCATGAGCTCGGGCGGGACCACAACCCCGGTCCACCGTTGGATGCTCTGGCGCTCCAGGGCATCGTTGCAGTCCGAGGCCCAGATCCGGTCGGTGCGTTCCAGGATGCCGAGATCCACGCGGGCGCCACCGGAGGAGCAGCTCTCGATCTCCACGTCAGGGTGGGCTTTCCGCAGCTCGTCCAGGAGCCGGTACACGGCCAGGGTCTGGGCGTGCACCGAAGCGCCTCCGTCGTGGCCCATCTCGGTGAGGTCCCTGTTCTGGTCCCATTTGAGGTAGCTGATCCGGTACTCGCCAAGGAGGGCATGCAGCCGGTCGAAGATGTACTGCCAGGCCTCGGGGTTGACCAGGTCCAGAACCTGCTGGTGCCGCCACCGCTCGGGCAGCCGGCCGCCGGGCGCGCCGGCTTCCACGCCGGAGGGCCGGGCCGGCCCCGCGATCCAGTCCGGATGGGCGCGGGCCAGATCCGAGTCCTCGTTGACCATTTCCGGTTCGACCCACAAACCGAACTCCATGCCGTGACCGGTGACCGCGTCAACCAGCGGAGCCAGCCCGTCGGGCCACAGCTGATCATCGACGTACCAGTCGCCCAGGCCCGAGCCGTCATTCCGGCGGCCCCGGAACCAGCCGTCGTCGAGGACGTACCGCTCGACGCCGAGCCCTGCCGCGGACTCGGCCAGCTCCAGCAGGGCGGGAAGCCTGTGGTCGAAATAGACCGCTTCCCAGACGTTCAGCACCACCGGGCGGGGTTTCCCGGAGCGCACCCCGGGATGGTGCGGGCGTCCGCGGAACCAGGCGTAGAAGGCGTCGCTGATCCCGTCCAGGCCGGAGTCGGAGTAAGCGGCAAACAGCCACGGAGTCTCGTAGCTTGCCCCCGCCGCCAGGGTGATCTCCGCTGAGCCGAGCAGTTCGGAGGCGCCGATGACCGAACGGCCGTCCCCGATTGTCTCGACGAAGCTCTCGTGGTTGCCGCTCCAGCCCAGATGCACGGCCCACACCTGGCCGTGGCGGTTGCCGAAGCCCGCGGTCCCCGCGGCCAGCAGCAGCGACGAATCGTGGCCGGTGCGTCCGTGCCGGCCCGAGCGGACCCACGTGCCCTGCCGCATCGGGAGGCGCTGGGGGTGGGTCTCCCGGCACCAGCGCCCCGTCAGGTCCAGGATTTCCGTCGCGGCACGGCCCACAGGCAGCACCGTTGCCAGCTCCTCGACGCCATAGGCATCCGGGCCGTCGTTGGCGAGCCGGTGCCGGAGCTGGAGCAGGCCGCCGTCGTTGATGCTGATCTCGGTGATCACCGTGATGCCGGCGTCGGGGTCCGACTGCGTGATGACGGCGGAGCTGTCCGCGTCCGCCGTCCGCACCGACACCATGCGGAGCCTGGCCGAGAACGCCCGCCCGTTGCGGTGCCCGCGGAGGCCCGGACGTCCGCGCCACCCGGAGGAAGCCTGCGGGATCAGGCCCAGGGTGACGGGAATGTCCAGTGACGACGGCGGAACGGGACCGCCCAGCAGGGACAGATCCGGAAGGCCGGGGCCAAGATCGGCGCCGAAGTGCAGTATTGCGGGCTCACCCGCGTTGAAGTCGATGAGCAGGGCCGTGCCCGAGGACCGCAGGTACAGCGGTTCCGCGGGCAGCGCTTCCAGGAGCCTGTCACCCTCGGAGGCAGGGGACGGATGCGGGTGGTTCACGGCAGCTCCAAGCGTTGGCGTTAGGGGTTCGGGTGGTCTCTGGCCGGTCAGCCGGCCGCGGCGGTGCGGGTGGGGGCGAGGCGTAGGCGGCCGACGCGTTGGGCGAGGATGCGTCGGGCTTCGCCGGGGAGGTGGTCGTCGCTGATGAGTTCGTCGGCGTCTTCGAGGGCGGCGATGGTGCTGATGCCGAGGGTTCCCCATTTGGTGTGGTCGGCGA
>NZ_JBFTIK010000053.1:0-4220 GCF_056394725.1 Arthrobacter sp. 10N418 | reverse complement strand
GCAATCTGCGCCAGCGGCGCCTCGCCCTTGCGGGCCACATCAATAACATCCTGGCGGAACTCCGCCCCATAAGCCGTAGGCATGGTCAACATCCTTCCACGAGCACCAGCTCGCTAGGTCAAGGAGTCAACAAAACCGGGGGCAGTCCCGAGTGGTTGCTGGACCGGCCGACAGAGTCGATGCGCGGCATGCTGCTGGAGCTGATGGAGCGCCGATACGGCGAAACGTCCACGGTGTTCTGCACCCAGTACTCGCAGAAGGACTGGCACCAGCGCCTCGGCTCCGGTGTTCATGCCGACGCGATCATGGACCGGATCATCCACAACACGGTCTGGGTCGAGACGGGCACCTACAACATGAGGGAGCACACCGCGCTGGCCAGCGCGTAATCGATGACGGAGAGCGTCAGTGGCTCCCGGCCACACCACCACTGGCGCTCTCCCGCACGATCGGTGGTGCTGAACGGCACGATTGGGTGGTGCTCAAAGCCTCAAATACTCACTGCCTTAATAGGCGCCTGTTACGTAGCCGATGTGGAGTCCCGGCATTATCACGGTTTGTATCTGCGTTCTAGACAAATTCGGGATAAAGCATGCTTGCAACCCAGATTGCCGCGAGGGCCAAAGTTATGCATCCGGTGACACAGGCCATCAACCAGTCGCGCAAGGTTACTAGGATCAGAAAGCCTGACGCTGCGTCGACAAGTGCGTAGGCACATAGCAACGCAATGAGGCCAAAACCATTCGACTGCGCCGAAAGCGCGACCGCTAGGACAATGATTGGAACGACTATCAGCGTGATGCGGGATGCACTTGGTGGCAGAAAGCGAAACATTATTCGTTGGGCAACTGCAGCTGAAGCTGATGCAAGCAGCCAAAGCGCGACGACGATGATTTGCGCAACATACTGAGGAATTAACGCCTCCCCGGCGACGAGAACGAGCAGACCCAACGCGCCGAGAATGAGGCTGAGCACACGGAGAAACCGCTTAGCGGAGGCGGGCGATTCACTGTTCTGGTGAACAAGGCGAGGCATCACGGCGTTGACAAAGGTTGCCGATACAGAACCCACAATCTTGGTGGGCAGTGTGAGAAGCGTCAGCGTCGCGGGGGGGAGAACTAGAGCCAGAGATTGCACGATCACTAGGCCGCCATATCCCACAAAGGACTTGCTAAGGAACCAAAAGTGCGCAGAGTGCCGCCGTATACGTGTCTTGGGGAGCCGGTCTAAGACCTGACTACCGACATTTATGCGCGCCATGACTATCAGGAATCCGGCATTCGCCGTCATAAGGGCGGCCAGCATCGCGGTCACCGCGGCCGTAGATGACGGCCACGGCAGAAGCATGACTAAGGTTGCGACAACATTTGCGGGAAGGGCGATCGCTGCCATCCAATGCGGTGAGCCGTCAGCTTCCGCTGATACGGCCATGTACCAAAGCCGCGCCTGAACAATTGCGTTTAGGGCGGCGAGAACGAGTACTGGTAGGAGCTCAAATGGAACCCGTCCCTGAATCGACAGCCAGCCTGAACCAGCCGCCACAGCGATGAGTGTGGCTACGGGAACCCAACGTCGAAAACGTAGCGCACCATCGCGAGTTACGCGATCTTGGCTAAGCAACATCGGATAAAAGACCCCGACCAGCAGGATTTGAGTGGGCAGATTGCCCAGGTTGAACAGGTAGAAGTAAGCATCAGTTGCATTGCTGGGCCCGTGCCTCCACAAGAGGGCAGCAAGCTGCAATAGCCCCGAAATCTGCGAGGCCAGCGATAGAGCCGGTGCTCGCAGTTGAGCACCGAGGACCCTTGGCATCCGCGCTGCGCGGTGACCCGTCCTAGACGTCATGACGCCGGATAATAATTTGGCCCGATGTTGACTCGCATTTTGTTCGGACTCGCCTCAACTTGCCCCCTTCAAGTAATCCAACTGCAGCTAAGCTTCGAGACAGGACCGAGTCGGTCGTGCATGGACCATGTAATTGCGTCATTCGATGCCCGATGGTCCATGAGCCTCTTGGCCATAAAGCCTGCTATCGCGGGCCGCATGGTGCAAGGCAAGACGTGGTAGGCAGCAAATTGATCCGTGGCCCCGTATCTCTTGTCCAATTAGCAAGACAGTCTCCGCTGCTCAGATGACATGGGGTCGACTTTCACGCACTCGTAAGCGCCAGCTTCGGAGTGTGCATTAGGCATTAGCTAATATCATCCCACTTTCAGGCGAACGCCGTTAAGAAGTCAGCCCCGCACGAGCTCTGGTTGGTGCTGCGCACGTGGCAGCTCGGTGGCTTATTGGCCTTCCGACCTTGAGTAGGGAAAAACACTCGCCGGTCTCTTGGGCTCTGAGAAGAGAGCGTCAGCGACCTCTTGACGCGGACCGGTTTCCTCGTAGGTTGTGGCGTCGGCCAGTACGGTCGTTCGCCGGCGGACCTTGGCCGATGCGTTCCGAGCGGGTTCTTCGTCTTGGGTGTAGTAGCCGTAGGCGTAAGCGTCCGGTCCCTTAGCCGGCAACCGGTTCAAGACGATTCCGAGCATATTTGCCCCAACCAGATCCAAAGCATTTAGCGCCTTCTGAAGATCTGTCTGTCGAAGCTTCTGCGAGCCGGCCACGACGACAACACCCCCCACGTGTTGCGAAAGAACCGCTGCGTCCGTGACCGGAAGAAGCGGCGGTGCATCAATAATGATGTGGTCGAACGCTTCGTCCAGGCGGCATATCAGATTTTTCATTTCCGCAGAACCCAGCAACTCACTCGGATTCGGCGGAATGGCACCTGATGTCAAGACGTAGAGATTGTCGTCGCCCCAAAGTTGCAGCAGATCGTTTACATCTACGTCTCCGACAAGAGTCGTTGTCAGACCAGCGTTCCGGTCCAGACCGAGGTACTCGCTGACCATTGGCCGCCGCAGATCTGCGTCGATCAGACAAACCGATCGCCCTGACTGTGCCAGTGCAATAGCAAGATTCGTAGCCGTTGTGCTCTTGCCCTCCCCCGGAAGAGATGAGGTCACAAGAACCGTTTTGGCCCGGCCCGAGACATTGGCGAACTGGAGATTTGTCCGGAGCTGGCGGAAGGACTCCGCCCTCGGGCTTTGCGGCGCGGATTGCGTCAGCAAGGGCTTTTTTACGGCGTCTGGGTCGAACGATATGCCGCCCAGCAGCGGTGCACTTGTCACGGCCCTTAGATCCAATTCGCCGCGTATGCGATTGTCTAGAACAGATCTTAGGACCGCTATGCCGGCGCCACCTACTAGCCCGACAAGAAGACCAATGATCAGGTTCAGCCGAGTGTTGGGCGCTGATGGGCTCTCGGGTGCAACCGCTGGCTTGATGACGGAAAGGCTAACAGGCGAAGACCCACCCGTCTTCGGCCGCTCAAGCTTATCCACGGCTTTGATGAGGCTGTCCGAGACCGCCTGGGCTATCGCAGCGGCTTGAACAGGCGATTGGTCCGTGGCTGAGATGCTAATCAGCACCGTGTTCAGATCAGAGGTGGCTGTCACTCGGGCGGCCAATTCAGATGCAGTCAGACCGAGCCCGAGGGCGTCAATCGCTGGCTGTAGGACTACGGGAGACTCGACCGTCTTCACGTAGGATTGAACCCGCGCTTGGCTGAAGCTGTTACCTTGCTGCAACTCTTGCACTGATCCCGAATTTTGAATCGCCACGAAAAGCTGGGTGTCCGCTGTGTACGTCGGTTTGGCCAAAATGGAAACGGCGCCCCCCGTGAGCAGTCCAGCCATAGTTACGGCCGCAATCAAGATCCAACTCTGACGAATAATTCTGAGATAGTCGCGTAAATCCAAACCTAAGTCTCCCTATAACGTTGGCTGGGTCTCGCCGCATAGCACCCCCAGAACGGCAATATTCGCGCAGTCCACGCAATCATACCGGTAGGGTCAGGCGACGAGGCACACCGCGCAGGAGCGCGCCGTACTTCCCAAGACAAACGAATCGGACGGGCGTTGTCGGGGCAACGCCCTATGCCTACACGCCTTCAGTGAAGATCGAATGATGAGTCGACATCGCCGAGTTGCGTTCTAGGTGTATTACCCACGGAGGTTGGTGACGCGACTAGCGGGTGTTTGACCCTTGAGTGAGGTGTGGCCTCGGTTGTGATTGTAGTGGTGCAGCCAGGGCTCGAAGGCGGCAACGCGTTCGGTCTCTGAGGTGTAGGGCCTGGCGTAGGCCCATTCGTCGAGCATGGTCCGGTTGAAGCGTTC
>NZ_JBFTIK010000052.1:0-5083 GCF_056394725.1 Arthrobacter sp. 10N418 | reverse complement strand
CGCCAATGAGCTAAACCCACATCCCAACATGGCCAACGCCGCCGAACACCCGGTGGGCAGATCTGGTGGCCATGAACGGGCAGTTTTCATGGCCACCAGCGGGCATTTTTGCTGGCCGTCCATGGGCACAAACTATTGGCCATTGACAGTCAGGCGGTGGTCCGGGCTGGTGGCGCGGTTAGGCTTCGGAGCATGGATCCCTCTTCGCAAGACCGCCCGCTCCCCGCGCCCGACATTGGTGCCGGGGGAGCACGAAGGAGTTTCCGGACGGAGCTAGATGATCAGCGATACACGGCGGTTGATGAGGACTGGGCCGGGGGTGTGCCGCCCCAGTATGGTGTTGCTCCGCGATTGCGGGTCGGTCAGAAGTGGTTCAATCTGCTCTGGCTGATCCCGATCGGGCTGCTGTTGCTGCTGGTAGGGGTCGCCGTCGCGAAAGGAATCAAAGGGCTCCCTGCGGTACAGGATTTCCTGCAACGGTATCCAGGCATGTCCGAGATGTCCGGTGGCGCACCCGTAGGATTTCCGGCGTGGCTGGGATGGCAGCACTTTTTAAACCTGTTTTTCATGATCTTCATCATCCGTTCCGGGGCGACCATCCTGGCGGATCATCCTCGGCTGTACTGGACCAGGCACTCCACCCCGGGCAGGGACTGGTTCCGGGTCCAGAAGCCGGTCCCGGGCAACCCGCTCTACACAGCCAAAGAGGACTCGATTACCCTGCAGGACGGGGTCGGTCTGCCGGGGCGCCGGCATTCCATAGGGCTGGCCCGCTGGTGGCACCTGGGCATCGACACCTTATGGTTGGCCAACGGAATTGTCTTCTACGTCCTTCTGTTCTCCACCGGGCAATGGATGCGCCTGGTTCCGATGCGCTGGGACGTGATCCCGAACTCGATCTCCGTGATGATCCAATACCTGTCCTTGGAATGGCCGGTCGAGAACGGGTGGAACAACTACAACAGCCTGCAACTGATCGCGTATTTCGCCACCGTCTTCCTCGCCGCCCCGCTGGCCCTCATCACGGGCCTTGGCATGTCGCCTGCGCTGTCGACGCGGTTTCGGCGGATCAGTTCCGTCTTCAGCATCCAGGCCGCCCGGTCGCTGCACTTCCTTGTCCTGTGCTGGTTCCTGGTCTTCATTGTTATCCATGTCGCCCTCGTGATCACCACCGGAATCCTCCGGAACCTGAACCACATGTATGCAGCCCAGAACACGGAATCGTGGACCGGGTTCTGGATCTTCGCGGCGTCGATGATCGTGGTGATCGTCGGCTGGGTGGCCGCCACCCCGTTCACTTACCGGTACCCGCGCGTCGTGCAGAAGGCCGGATTTGCCCTCATCGGGCCTGTGCAAAGCCTCTTCGAGCACATCGACTCGACACCCGGTCAGTACACCCAGAAGGACATCTCCCCGTATTTCTGGCATAACGGCAATTACCCCGACACGGACGAGTGCAGGCAGCTCCAGGCCGGCAACTTCGCCGACTACAGGCTCCTGATCAACGGTCTTGTCGAAAACCCGGTGGAGCTCACCCTGGAGCAGTTGAGGGGCCTGGCGCATCATGAGCAGATCACCCAGCACTTCTGCATCCAGGGCTGGTCCGGAATCGCGAAATGGGGCGGGGTGTCCATGCAAACAATCATCGATACCGTCGAGCCGAAACCGGAGGCCAAGTGGGTGATCTTCTACTCCTTTGCCCTCGGCCCTGAGGGGGGTCTGTACTATGACGCGCAACCCATTGAGCAGATGAGCTACCACCTGACGATGCTCGCCTACGACATGAACGATCAACCCGTGTCGTTCGGCCACGGGGCACCGCTGCGACTGCGGAACGAGACCGAGCTCGGTTTCAAGATGGTCAAATGGATCAAAGGGATCGAGTTCATCGAAGACTTCTCTGACATCGGCGGCGGCCTCGGCGGCTACAACAACGACCACGAATTTTTCGGCTACCGGCAGTCGATCTGATCATCGCGGGCGGAGGCGCGGCGGCCCTGACGTTCCTCACGTTTACCATGGCTAAGGGCCGGATTGACAGCCACAGCCCACACCGGCGAATTAGACGGAATTCTCAGATGCGCATACGTCGACTGAACGTCAGAAGAGGCCGTGATATGCCAGGTCCAGGCCCGCTGCCGGGGCCGGCCGACCCGTTGTTGGGTGGGCCGGCCTCACCTGGTTGTACGCAGGGTTTCCACAGCACAAGCCCAGCACGCCGTCGCGCGACGGATCGTTGCGTCCAGCGAGCTCACGAATGCTGGCCACAAACCCCGAATCTTCCACCCTGCTTGTTGTTGACGATGAGCGTAGATCAGAACGCAGGATCGATTTCGTCGGATACATTTTCCAGTCGCTTGGCAGATGCCGGTGCTGGTGCCTCCGCGTCGATGCCGGCGGAGCCGAGGTAACGGGCTGGCGGCCCGCTGTGCGGTGACGCGGGTGCCGCGTCAGGGCTGTGTCTTTTGTCGCTTGCCGGGAGTGATTGGACCTGGGGTTCCGGAACGTTCACAGACGTAGATCGCGGCCGCGGCTGCGATAGTGAGAATCGTCCAGAACCAGAATAGGTGACCTGCGTAGTCGGCCTCCAGGACGCTGGTGTTGCGGGCCTCTGACTGTGCTTTCAGCAGGATTCCGGTGATGAGGGTGACTACAGCCCCTGTCATGAGGGCCCCGCGCAGCACCGCGGCGGAGACGGGCCGCAATCCGGAGCCCAGGCGGGTCAGTCCGGCACCGGCCAGGGTGGATAGCGGCACGATGACGCCGTCGTGCAGGAGAACCGCGGCGGCGAGCCACGTCAGCAGCCCCAGCAGCTGGGCGGGGCCGAGTTGGGTGGGGAGGCCCAGGAGGCCGTAGCCGATGAGCCCGGCACCTGTCGCGCCGAGGGTTATCCTGACTGCTCTGACGGTCGCGGCTGTCTTCACGGGCCGGACTGTAGTGTCGAGCGGGGTTGTCTTCGGCGGGGTCACAGGACCTCCAGGGACTGGAGCCATTTGGTTTGGAGGACGCCGGGGCGTCCGGGGGCGATGATCCTGGCGGGATAGCCGTGGTCAAGGTCCAGGACGGCGCCGTTGAGTTCCAGCGCAACGAGTGTGCGTTCGTCCCGGGCGTATTCCGCCGGCATAGACATGAGCCTGTACGCGCCCTCGGGTTCAAGGCTGGTCACGCGCAGCGCCGAATCCGGCGGTGCCCCGACAGCACCGAGCAGGTCCCTCATCGTCACACCGCGCCATTGGGCCATCTGGCTCCAGCCCTCGACGCAGGCGATGGGGAGTTCCTGACTGGTTTGCGGTAGCGCGCGGAGTTCGGCCAGGCTGAACTGCCTGCTGGTGCCGTGGTGGGTGACGCTCAGGGACCAGTCCTCGGCCCGGGCAAGACCGGCCACTTTCGCGTCGGCCGCGGTCCGGTTGACCGGGACGGATTGTGGGCCGGTACCCATTTTGCGGGGGGCGAACAGGTTCAGGGGGCCGAGCCAGAAAAAGGACTGTCCGGCGGTGGTGAGTACGAGCGCAGCTGTGCTCGCTCCGACCCCGGTAAGGAAGGCCCTCCGTGACCACCGGCCCGGCGTTGCCGCGGCCGGCGTGCCGTGTGTGGTGTCTTCCCCGGCGCCGGCCGCAGGGCCGGTCAGCGGAGAGACCTCGATGGCATGCCTGCGCCAGTGAGCCATGATGGCCGGAAGTTTCACTCCGATGTGCAGCAGCAGGGATCCCCAGATGACCCACGCCATCCAGTAGTGGGTCTCGCGGAAGGGGAAGGGCCAGGGATACCACTTGTAGGTATTGATCAGCCCGGTTGTCAGCTGAAGAAGCGACGAGGCGATGAACAGGGCGATCGAGGCACGTTCGAGGCCATGGGCGACCGATTTGACCGGCGGCCACTTGAGCAGCTCCGGATACACGGACCACAGCTTGGCCAGCAGCAACGGAATGGAAGCGATCCCGGTGGTGATATGGATTCCCTGGGTGAGCTGGTAGATCCAGACGGGGCTGGTGGGGAAGAACATCCAGGAGGGCGGATTTTGCAGGCCGTGGCTGAATAGCCCGGTCAGGAAACACACCGTGAAACTCAGCCCGAGCCAACGGCCCAGGACGACCGTGAGCCGGGTACTCCGCGTCGGAGAAGCAAACCGGGCGGCCAGGGCCTTCGTCAGCCTCTGGAGGGTCCGCGGCACGTTTCTGCCGGTGCAGACCATGCCTCCGGCAGGTCTTGGCGGTGTTACTTGGTGTTGACGGTGATTTTGGCGATGCCGACGAGCATGTCGGCTTTCACGGCGTCGGTCTTGAAGGTCTTGTTCAGTAGGCCGGCGGCGGTGTCGGAGATCAGCACGCGGGTGCCTTCCAGGACGGCGGTGTCGCCGGACTTCGCGAGGGGCTTGAGGGTGGAGCCGTCGAGGTTGAAGATGTAGGCCTGTTTCGCGGCGGTCGTGCCGTTGACTGCGACGTCGCCGTAGAGCTTGGAGGTGCCCGGGTCGATGGTGAAGTTGGTCAGGTCGACCTTGGTGTCCCCGGAGGTGAGGGAGAACCCGGAGCCGGCGTGGCTGATCAGGCCCTGGACGTAGGGGCGGTAGTCCTTGGACGGGTCGTAGTAGTCGACCTTGCCGCCGGTGATGGGGAAGATGAGGGAACCGTCGGTGAGTGCGGCGGTGCCGATGACGCCGGGGGTGAGCTTCAGGGTCTCCAGGGCTTTGGCGAAGGACGCGTCGAGCTTGACCGCGGTGGACGTCCCGGTCAGGGCCGGGATGGAGGCCAGCGGCTTCGGCGCTTCGGCCGCGGCGGACGAGGAGGAAGCCGGGGCGGGGGAGGTGTTGCTGGCCGGGGTGCAGGCGGCCAGGGAGAACATGAGTGAACCGGCGGCGGCGATTCCGGCGAAGGTCTTGAGGGAGGTGCGCATGGGAGTACTCCTTGAAGTCATTTTGGGGTGGTCCCGTCCCGGTGCGGGGGCCGTGGTGGGGGCCGCGGAGTTTCAGCGGGGCGGGTTTTTTCTGTCAGGAGTACTTCGGCATCAACACTGTTCCGGATGGGTTCCCCGGATACCGTAACCATTCCGTGATACCGGGCCCCGGACGCATCGCGTGCCCGCCACC
>NZ_JBFTIK010000051.1:0-4900 GCF_056394725.1 Arthrobacter sp. 10N418 | reverse complement strand
GAGAGATTACGTTGTTGTGCCGCAGCAGCGCGCGGATCGACCCTTTCATGCCGATCGACGTCGAGGCATCGCCACATCAGCCTGACCTGCAAAAACGGCTAAAAGCACAGAGAGACCAGTTTTCTCATCTACTTCTACTGGTCCCACTTCTTAGCCGATAATGGGCCATATGTCAGGGCCCAAAACCTGCCGTTTTAGAGAGTAGGCCCGGTTCGACGGGACTGCCGAACCGGGCCCTTGGATACGGCTATCGAATCTTGTATTCTGCTGCCGCTGCGCGGAGCTGGCGGTGCACTCCACCGTAGGCTTCGGCCGATTTTAGCGACCATTTCGGCAGTTTAGCCAGCATCGTGTAGTTGGGGTCGCACACGTTAGCAGCTGGAGCGAGTCCGAGCTGGCTGACGAGCTGGTAAGCATCGAGAGTGTCCATGCCGGTCAAATCGGACGCCCAAGATACAAGATCGGCCTGGCTGATACGGAACGCGTCTTCGAGCGGGCGCACTGAACCGGTGCTCATGATGTATTCGTCATTTTCAAGCCGGGGCCATGCGAGGGCGCCGCCCTTGACGACGTCGACCGCGATCACGCTGTTCATGGCGGACTCGAGGCCCGTCCCGCAAATTTCCCCCTCGCCTTGGCGTGCGTGGCCGTCGCCAAGGGAGAGCAGCGCGCCGGGTACATTGACTGGAAGGTACAGGGTGGTCCCTGCCCGCACTTCGGGAGTGTCCATGTTGCCGCCGTGGGTGGAAGGCGTGACAGCCAGGCGGACTTCTCCGCTCGCGGGGGCGACGCCTACCGTGCCGTGCATTGGGTCAAGCGGCATCGACAGCACGTATTCGGATTGGCGGGCACGGAATGTCGCTGTCCAGGATTCGAGGTCTATGTCGTAGAACCAGACCCTTTCCTCGAGCGCAGCGGACAGCATCGCTGTCTCGTGGGTAGGAGTCAGCGCGCCGAAGAGCGGGAAGGTGCTGGAGATGGCGTGGGAGCGGGCAGGCACGATTGAGACAAAGTGCACAGCCAGGACGTCTCCGACCTCTGCTCCCTCTACGTAAATCGGTCCGGACACGGGATTAAGTTCGGCGAACGGCACCACCTTGCTCGGCAGGTCCGTGTCGCTGGTCACCCGGCCGCCGAAACAATCCTCGGTGCTCAGCTCGACGATATCCCCGGGCGTAACGTTCAGTAGCGGTTGGACACCGCCGAAAGTGTAGGAATATTGGTCAGGGCGCGGCCTCAGAGTATGTACGGCCATATCAGCCAACTTCTTTCAGGTCGAGGGGTGAAGAGGCTCCGGAGGGGTCGGTCATCCGCCCCGTTTTAAGGAGGACAATTGCCACAACGACGCCGATTGCCAGCCATAGCACGCCGAGAATTTGTGCGCTGATGTTGGCATTGATGATCACCGCGACGAGGATCGCCAATCCGAGGAGCGGAAGCACCAGGTGTACGAACCATCGGCGGGACTTCTGGCGCACGATGAACCACCACACGACCGCGATGTTCAGCAAAGAGAATGCCGTCAGCGCGCCAAAGTTAACCAGGACGGAGATCTCGGTCAGACCGTTCGGCTGCGCCACGAGGTAGAGCCCAAGCACCAGCGAGATGGCGGCTACGACCAAGGTGGCGTTCACGGGTACACCGCGCTTGGGGTGAACGCGACTTAAGAATGCCGGGAGCTGGCGATCCCGGGCCATGGCGAAGAGAAGGCGGGAGGTCGCTGCCTGTGCGACCAGGGCGTTGGCGAAGCCCCACGCCACCGCTGTAGCCGCAGCCGTGAGGATGAACAGGAATGGTCCACCTGCGTTCTGCGCAGCATTGTAGAACGCAGTCCCGTCCGGATCTCCATCGGCGATAAGGCTGGCCGGGTCGTGAACAAGCATCGAGCCAACCCACGTCTGAACCACGAAAAGCACTCCGACCAGGAGCAGGGCGGCGATCATTGATCGGCCCAACGATTTGGTGGTCCCGGCATTCTCTTCGGCCAGGGTGGAGATGCCGTCAAAGCCAAGGAAGGACAGGACTGCGATCGACACCGCTCCGAAGATCAGTGACCAGTCAAACGTGTGGGCATTGAAGAAGGCATCGAAGCTGAACGTGCCCTGGCCGTTGGCGACGGCGGTGAATCCGATGACCAAAAAGACACCCAGTACGAGGAGCTCGAGCACCAGCATGATCTTGTTAACCTTGGCCGTGAACTCGATGCCCAAGTAGTTGATTACGGTGTTGAGAACCACGAAGGCGACGAGCCACATCCACAGAGGCACACCGGGGATCATTCCGTTCATGGCAATCGAAGCGGCCAAGTAAAGGAGCGCCGGGATCAGGACGTAATCCAGGAGGATCATCCATCCCGCCACGAATCCAAGGGCGCGCGTTATGCCCCGCCCGACATAGGTGTAGACAGACCCGGACATCGGGAACGCCTGCACCATCTGGGCATACGAGTTTGCCGTGCACATCATGGCGAGCATTCCTACAATGTAAGCCATGGCCACCATGCCGCCGGAGGCCTGGAAAACGCTGCCGAAGATCGCAAAGGGGGCGATGGGCACCATGAAGATCAGCCCGTAGACGAGGAGGTCGGAGAATTTCAGAGTGCGTTTAAGCTCCTGGCGGTACCCGAATTCTTCGATGCCATCGCCCGAGGCCCCTCCGTCTGTGGGGCCAGTGGCGAGGTCCAGCGGTCCGCGCGGTTCAACATTCATCGTCGATTTTCATCCAATGCTTGGCCGCAGACGGGCTCGTCCGCGGGCGGGTGATTATTTCCAGGTGGAAACGATTGGATCTTACGCACGTGTGATCTAGATGACAAGCAGGTCGTTCCCCGCCGCAAGAGCCAGCTGGGACCCGCCAGAAGAGTTGACGAAGCCAAACCGTTTTGCGTCTGCCCTTGAGGTCATACGCCGAACGGCCAGGGATGGTGTCATGGACCCCAAGAAACCGGTGAGCCATAGCTCCGCCAGCAGCGTGACCCCGTCATAACAACCCTGCGCGTAGGAGGCCGGCAGGGGCGCTGAGTCGCCGAAGCGGTCCAAATAGAGCCCAAGCAGGTTTTGATGCCGGTCGTCGTCTTGCCGAATGAAGGAGGGCATGGCGGAATACAGAAGCCCGGAGGTGTCTCCTCCGGCGGCCATGAGCGAGTTTTCGTCCAGGGCCGTACTCAGTCGTATTAACCGGCGGTCAGCCCCCATTTCTGTCGCTACGCGCTGAAACGTGATTCCGTCACGGCCGACGAGCGAGAGCAGGACGGCATCGGCGCTATTTTTTTGCGCTTCGTCCACAAGGCGTTCAGCGTCGACGGCGCCTAAGGGGACGAGCCGGTCCATTACGATGCTTTGTCCCAGTCCCCTGAGGACCTGCGAAGCAGCGCGGTGGACTTCTCGTGGCCAGATGTAGTCGTTGCCGATCAGCGCCCACCGCCGCACGCGGTGGTGCCCGATGATCCATTGGAGGGGTCGTTCCAACTGCAGACGCGGACCAGAGCCTATGAAGATTGTGCCATTCTGTCCACGCTCGCGTTCGTGCGGGGGCGTGAAGATATAGGGCAGACGGTCTCCGATGACCTTGGAAACTGCTGCGCGGACGTCGGATGTGTGCGCCCCGACGAAGCCCTGAATGAGTTCCGAGTCGACGAGCTGGCGCGCCAACCGCGCCACTTCCTCGGCTCCGCGACCGGCATCGATTGCGACAAGCTCGATGCGGACCCCGGTTCGCTCGGCTACATGCTCGGCCGCGAGCAGCGCACAGTTCAAAATGGATGGTCCCGATATCCCCATGACACCCGACAACGGTGCGAGTAAACCGATGCTCAGTGTCTCCTGTACTGGGCCACGCAGCATAAGGGCGCCCGGAAGTACTAGGCTGACTTCAGAGGTCACAGGAAGATCTTGCCGCATTAACGCTGACACTGCGATCAAGGAGGGATCATGCCCGCCATCCGAGACGATGACGGACACGACGTTTCGTTGTCACGGGTCATGACAGCCCTCGCGGCCGTCGATAAAAGCCTGCTTGACGGCCTCGCTCTGGCGCTAAGCGAGGAGGACGTCAGCGTAGAGCAATGGCGCACCCTGGACGTAATCTCGAGGCTGGGCTCGCCGACGATGGGAGAACTGGCCACTCACTCGAACATGCCCAACGCCTCGCTGAGCAGAGTAATCGACGCGCTGGAAGACGCCGCGTCGGTCTTCCGACTCCCCAGTCCTGAGGACCGTCGTCGAGTAACCGTCCAACTCTCCGACCACGGAGTGGCGCGCCTAAGCAGGATGAGAAGCGTAGTCCACGCGTGGGAGAATTCGACCAGCGCCTGGCTGGGCGCCGAGACTGTGGCCGCATTGGCCTTTGCTGTTCGGCTGACTGGGGAACGGCTCAACCAACACGACCAGAGGGTGAACAGCACACGGTAGTCACCGCGGCCTGGTGTGCAGGCCGAGGAAGTTCGTTGGTGAGGGGTTTGCTGAGCCGGTGGGGATTATCGGCCAGGGCGCCGGTGACGATTGCGGCGATGTCGCGCCTGGCCCGGTCCAGATCTGTCCTGATGCGAGAGCCAATGGATGGTTTCCTGAAATGACTCGAGGTCGTCAGCGGACGTCAACACCGCTTACGGCTGTCCGTGACGGGTGGTCCGGATCATCTCGTGTATTGTCAGCTTCCTCCACGAGCGCGGAAAGCTTGCCCTTCGCCTCGCTGAGGTTACTCTTTTCAGGCTCGGATTGCGGCCGGAAGTCAGGCCAACGAGCAGCCTGATAAACTGGCAGCGGGACGTGTTGATGTGGGACGAGTTGGCTTCCCGGAAGCCGTTCGTTGGGCGGACCCTATAGCGTGATGCTGTGACTGTTTTGCTTGGTGGGGAAGCCAACCCCATGGGATCCGTCGTGCATTTTCTTGAAGCTCCACT
>NZ_JBFTIK010000050.1:0-8454 GCF_056394725.1 Arthrobacter sp. 10N418 | reverse complement strand
GGTTTGATGACGGTGTCTAGTCGCACCAAAGTCGCCCGGGAAGAGGCCCTAATGAAGTTTGACGGAGAAATCATGGAAATACTCGCTGCGTATGATCTGACCGGATCGTTGCGCGCCGCCGCGGAACTCACCGGCTGCTCGCACCACACGGTCGCCAGGCACGTCGCTGCCCGCGACGCCGGCCAGCCGATCGCCGAACCGGTCTACCGGGGCCGGGTCACCGATGCGTACCTGCCCAAGATCGAGGAATGGATAGAAGCGTCCAAGGGCAAGATCCGTGCCGACAAAGCCCACGCGAAACTCCGAGACCTCGGCTACGAGGGTTCGGAGCGCTCGACCCGCCGGGCCGTCGCCCAGGTCCGCGCTGCCTGGCGGCTCGGCCATGTCCGGGTGCACCGGCCCTGGATCACGGAACCGGGCATGTGGCTTCAGTACGATTTCGGCGACGGCCCCGTGATCGAGGGGAAGAAGACCGTTTTGTTCGTGGCCTGGCTGGCATGGTCCCGCTTCAGGATTGTCATCGCGCTGCGGGACCGGACGGCGCCGAGCGTGTTCGCGGCGCTGGACCGCAGCTTCCGTGTCATCGGCGGCGCCCCGACCTACGTCCTGACCGATAACGAGAAGACCGTAACGGTTTCCCATGTTGCCGGGGTCCCGGTGCGCAACCAGCAGACGGTCGAGTTCGCCCGCCACTACGGGGTGACGGTGTTGACCTGCCAGCCGGCTGACCCGGCGTCCAAGGGCGGCGTGGAGGCCTCGGTGAAGGTCGCCAAGGCCGACATCGTGCCCAAGGACACCAACCTGCGTGCCGACTACGCTTCCTTCGCCGAGATCGAGGCGGCCTGCCAGGCGTTTATGGACGAGGTCAACCACCGTGAGCACCGGGCCACCCGCCGCAAACCCGTGACGATGCTGGCCGAGGAAGCGCCGCGGTTGCACCGGATCCCGGACACCGCGCACACCGTCGCGTTCGGGCTCTCCCGCAGTGTCCCGGAGAACACGCCGATGGTCACCTTCGAGAACGGGCAGTACTCCGTCCCGGCGTATCTGCTCGGCGCGCGGGTGTTCGTCCGCGCCCACGGCGCCGGAGCCGACGAGCAGGTCATCATCGTCCACCTCGGCGGCCAGGGGCCGGTGGAAGTCGCCCGGCACCGGCGCGCCCGGCCCGGCAGCCCGGCGATCAACGACGCCCACTTCCCTGACCACCGGCCGAAAATCCCGGGTGAGTACACGGTGAAAGCCAGGACGGCCGCGGAGACGGAGTTCCTTAGCATCGGCGACGGCGCCCGGACCTGGCTGCTCGAGGCCGCAGCGGCGGGCACGGCCCGGATGAACGTGAAGATGGCCGAAGCGGTCGCCCTGGCGAAGATCGCCGGGCAGTCCGAGGTCGATCAGGCCCTCGGGACTGCGGCCATCCATGGCCGCTTCGCGAACAAGGACCTGGCCTCGATCCTGAACGCCGCGAGCACGCGAACGACCACCCATGCTGCCGGGGAGACCCGGTCCTTGACCCAGGGCACCGCCGGGTGGGCGGCGATTGGCCGACCACCCGTTGCCGCCCGTGTTGACGGCGCCCTGGAGGAAAGCGCGTGAGCCCGGTCCCGGTCACCGCGCCCGTACTGGCGCCGGAGCTGGAGGCGTTGATGCGGCAGTTGAAGATGCCCCATGCGCGGGCGCTGGCGCCGGAACTGATCGCGACCGCCCGCGCCCAGCGCTGGGAACCGGCCGAGGTCATCAAGGCACTCTTTGTCGAGGAAGTCGCCGGCCGGTCCCGGTCCATGCTCGCCACCAGGCGCAAGGCCGCGGGCTTCCCGACCGGGAAGACTTTCGACACCTGGGACCCTGACGCCTCCTCGATCCCGGCACCGACGCAGCAGGCGCTGCGGACGCTGGAATGGATCGGGCGGAAGGAAAACGTCGTGATCTGCGGCCCCTCCGGCACGGGCAAGACGTTCTTCCTTGAAGCCCTCGGCCAGCAAGCCGTCGAGGCCGGCCTGCGGGTCGCGTGGTTCCGGCTCGAGGACCTCGGCGCTCTGATGCGCGCCCACCGCTCCGATGACAGCGTCACCAGAGTCGTCGCCCGGATCCTGCGCGCAGATTTGGTGGTGGTCGATGACATCGGCCTGTTGCCGGTGGGCACGGACGCGGCCGAGGGCCTCTACCGCCTCGTCGACGCCGCCTACGAGAAACGCTCCATCGCGGTTTCCTCAAACCTGCATCCGGCCGGCTTTGACGAGCTCATGCCCAAAACCCTCGCCACCGCCACCGTGGACCGGCTGCTGCACCACGCGCATGTCTGCCAGACCTCAGGAGAATCGATCCGCCTCAGCCAGGCACTGGCCGGAAAAGGAGTCACCCCAATGAACTAAACCCACACCCCAACATGGCCAACGCCACCGAACACCCGGTGGGCAGATCTCGTGGCCATGAGTGGGCAGTTTTCATGGCCACCAGCGGGCATTTTTGCTGGCCGCCCGTGGGCACAAACTATTGGCCATTGACATCGCTTCAAGGAATGCATGCCGCGAAACCACCTGAAGTTGTTTGGATCAATGGCACCGACGGCTCCGGCAATCCAGTACCAGGCGCCATCGAATCTATGCTCATGACGTTTGACGAGGACATGTGCCTTGCGGCCTGTCAGACCATCCAACCTGGACTTTCAGGTGACACCATGAGACAGATGAAGAAGCTCAAGGGCAGTTCAGGCACTTTCTTAGCTCGTGCGCTCATCGATCGCCACGCCGACTGGCACAGTTGGCCTACGCCCCTACGAGAATTGATCCAAAAAATTGATGTCGCAATTTGAAGATGGGCGCCCGGATGTCTCACTGAGCTTCCTGCAGCGGAAGGCAATTGACTCTGACTCTCGTGCCATCGTGGTCTTGGCCGGCGCTGGGAGTGGTAAGACCGAGGTCGTGGCGCGCCGTGTACAGCGACTGCTCACCCAAGATGGGGGCGGGCGTATCCTTGCGCTGTCGTATACGAACAAGGCGGCCGAGGAATTGGGCGAGCGTCTGCGGTCGCGTGTCGGCTCGGAATCTGAGCGAGTTACTACTGAGACCATTCATGGGTTTGCTCATTCACTACTTCGTCAACACTCGACCAGAATCGGCTTGCCAATCGAACCAGAAATCTTGACTCGAGACGAGGACCGAGCTGAGTTGCTGAACCAGTGGCTTAGCAGCCAGGGGCTGCGACCCGCCACCAATCCTTCTGAGCAATTACACGACATCGACATCAAGCGCGCACGTAAAATCGACACCCCAGAGGTTGATGATTGGCGGCGAGCTTTGGCCAGTCTTCCGGCGTTGGATTATGCAGCCCTTCTTGATGCCGCTCTTGAGATACTTGAACTCAAATCCGTCCGTCGGCAATTGGGGCGCACTTACACCCACATTGTCGTTGATGAAGCTCAAAACCTGACGCTGTCACAATATCTCCTACTTACAACCCTTATTGGCGAGCAAGGCGAGGGACCTGCGTTGATGCTCGTCGGTGACGACAAGCAATCAATAATAAGCTTCGCGGGAGCCGACCCGGACTTAATAAAGCGTTTCGCGCGATCGTACAACGCAGAGGTCATAGAATTGACCGAAAATTTCAGGTCCGCGGCCATTATCAGCAGACTTGCCGGTCTTATAGCAGGCGAGCTTGGGCAGAACCAGTTGCCTACGGAACCTCACGCGGCGCCTGGGCGCATTGAATTTGTCTCAGGAACAGATGAAAACGATGAAGCAGGGAAAATCAGCGACTGGGTAGAAGGTCTCCTACAACGTGGTCTACCCGGGGAGTCAGTCGCTGATGGGGAAGCAGTCAAGGTGCGAGCAGAAGATATCGCTATTCTTGGGCGCTCGGCTTCGGCGCTTCGCGAAATTGCGAAGGCGCTCGAAGTAAGAGAAGTGGTTTATTCGACGAGCAGCGACGCCGCAGACTGGCTGGAGGGACTAGCTGGAAAAGTCGTGCTGGAGCTTATTGCCTTCAACGCCGCGGCGAGACATGTTTCGCCTCAGTGGCAGCTGGGCCGGCTGATCGATTTAGACCCGGAACTGCTCGAATCTCGCGACCAAATCGCTGCGGCAATTCGTTCACATGACAATGCGCTCATCGCAGCTCTGGCAGAACTGGTTGATGAAACCGACATGCGACGATTCATTGAGAGTCTGAGCACGTTGGTCCGTGACAGCGACGCGAGCACATCAGAGCTCGCTTCCTGGAACGCTGACGTCGAGGAGATTGAGAAGGCGTGGCGGGACTACAACGCCACGGTAGATCGTGACTCGTGGTCGTGGGCGGACTTCCGCCTTTTTTGCTCACGTCGGCAGCGTGGTTCGGCTACGCACGGGGTGCAGCTCCTAACAGTCCACAAATCTCAAGGAAGAGAATTCCGTGCCGTTGCCATCGTCGGTATGAATGAAGGCCAGATTCCCGATTTCCGAGCAAAGTCGGACAGTGAGCGAGCCAGCGAATTGCGGACATTCTATGTTGCTGTGACGCGGGCACGGCGGGTACTCCTTTTATCAAGAGCACTTCGTCGCACGACACGGTACGGGCAGCGAGCTACGACTCCTTCGCCATAAGTGGGACCAGTAGAAGTAGATGAGAAAACTGGTCTCTCTGTGCTTTTAGCCGTTTTTGCAGGTCAGGCTGATGTGGCGATGCCTCGACGTCGATCGGCATGAAAGGGTCGATCCGCGCGCTGCTGCGGCACAACAACGTAATCTCTCATTAAATGAGAGATTTTTGCGTACAGTTTGATCAGTGAGCATCGAACCTGGGCGGATTCCGGCCTTTCTGACCAACGTGAATGTCGGGCTGCTGCGTGCCGAGGATCGTGTTTTCGAGGCGATGTTGGCTGGTTGGCGTGCGCAGATGCTGGCGCGTGGCCTGTCGACGTCGTACATCAAAAGCTCGTGCGGGACAGTCCAGCGGTTCCAGGAGCACGCCAATGAGTATCCGTGGACGTGGACGGCCCATCATGTGGACGAGTTCCTGGCGGACCGGCGCAGCTCAGAGAAGGGTCTGGCGCTGTCGACGTTGAGGGCTAATTCCGGGGCTATCAGGGCGTTTTGCTCCTACCTGACGGACGGGCGTTACGGCTGGGCGTCGTTCTGCGAACGGGTCTTTTCGGACATTCCGGTGCAGGTGGTCTTCGAGTGGAACTCGCCCCGGCATACGACCGATGATGCCGTGCCGGCGCGGCGTCGGGCCTTCACTCGGACCGAACTGCAGACCTTCTTCGACGCCGCCGACGACCTGGTCGACGCCGAGTTCGCCAAGGGTTCAAAACGTTGGCTGCCGGCGCTGAGGGACTCGACGGCGTTCAAGGTCGCTTACGCCTACGGGCTGCGCCGGCGTGAACTGGTGATGCTCGAGTACGTCGATTTCGGCCCGAACCCGCACGTTGAACAGTTCGGACGCTTCGGGGCGCTCCAGGTCCGCTGGGCCAAGGGAACCAAGGGCTCAGGGCCCCGCCGCCGGACCGTGCTCACCGTCCCGGAATTCGACTGGGTGGTGGGGCTCCTCGAGTACTGGCTCTCCCCTGACGGCCGCAAACGATTCCCCACCGCTGACCGGTCAGCCAGCCTCTGGCCATCAGAGCGCTCAGGCTCAACTGTTTACCGCAACTTCGATCGTTCGTTCCAGCGGGTGCGGAAAATCGCAGGGCTCCCGGAAGAACTGACCCTGCACACGCTGAGGCACTCCTACGTGACGCACCTGATTGAAGCCGGTTACGACCCGCTGTTTATCCAGCAGCAGGTCGGACACAGCTACTCCTCCACCACGGCCCTCTATACTTCCGTGTCGGCGGACTTCAAACAGAAGACCATCCAAAAAATGATCGCCCAGCGGCTACGCAAGGGCGACGGCGAGGGGAACAGCCATGGCTGAACAGCGACGGATCGGCTACCGCTGGAACCTCCGGCAGCTCATGGCCCAACGAAACCTCTGGAAAACCACCGAGCTGCTCCCCCTGCTCAAGGCCCGGGGCATCAACCTCTCCAACGCCCAGGTCCACCGGCTCGTCACTGGAACACCCGAGCGCATTCCCGCCCAGACCTTCGCAGCCCTCTGCGACATCCTCGAGTGCACGCCCAACGACCTGTTCGAGCCCTTCGTGCAGATGCGCGCCGCCAAGACCGCGAACGCCCCAAAGCGGCCAGAAGACCTGGGCATCACTCCCGGTGCGCCAATTGCCCGCCGGATCCGGGTTCTGCCACCGGACGAAGATGACTAGGCCCCGTAAAGCTGGCGACCCCGCAAAATGGCCTGAAGCCTGCGCCCGCTGCGCCGAACACCATCAAATCGCAGTTCGGTGGCCCGACGGCGGAATCTGCGGCTACTGCTACCAACAGGCCAAAAGAACTCGCGGCAGCTGCGCCTGCGGCCACGAGGGAGTCTTGCCCGGCCGCGTCGACACCCTGCCGGCCTGCCGGAAATGCTCCGGCGTCCACCTCAACGTCGACTGCATCTCATGCGGCAAAGAAGACGAACTACACTCAGGCAACCGATGCTGGTCATGCATCCTTGCCCTGACCGTTGACCGGATCCTCAGCACGCCGGACAACCGGCCGCCCTCCCCCGAACTCCGGGCAGTTGGAACCGCTCTGAAGTCCATGAAACGCGCCAACAGCGGACTCACCTGGATCCAGCAACCACACGTCACCGAGTTCCTCCAACAACTCGCCACCGAGCCTGCGATTACCCACGCCCGCCTCGACCAACTCCCGGCATCACGCACCCGCGAATACGTCCGCGGACTCATGGTCGAACACAACGCACTGCCGCGACGAGATGAACTCAGTGCAAGGTTTAGCGACTGGGCCGAGCAGGCCCTCGACCGGATCACCAGCCCAAGCCACCGCGACATCACCCGCCGATACATCCGCTGGCACCACCAGCGCCGCATGAATCAGATGGACGAAGTCACCCGAGGAACGTTCCTGCGGGCCAAACAAGCAGTCACCGTCGCCATCGACCTGCAGAACTGGCTCAGCGAACAAGGCATCGAACTCGCCGAAGTGAACCAGGCACACCTGGACCGATGGCAGGCAGAAGGCCCCACGACGCGAGGCATCGCGTCACGATTCCTCGACTGGGCAATCAGGACAAGCCTCATCGATCCCTCCCTGAAACTGCAGCCCCACCGTCGTGGCACCAGCCCGCGGCTCGACGCCGCCGCTCAGACTGAACTCGTCACCAATCTCAGCCGCACGGCCGACATGAACCCGAGAGACCGCGCAGCAGCCATTCTCATCCTGGTCTTCGGCCAGCAAGTCTCGGACATCGTCAAACTGACCTGGGACAACGTCACCGTGACAGAGGAACTCGTCACCATCACCCTCGGAACCGTCAAAATCGCACTTGCGTCACCGCTCGATGAGCCCTGGCGCGAACTCGCAGCCAAGCCAACCCATCACCAGACAGCAGCGCACCGCAACAGCAACTGGGTATTCCGCGGCGGCTCACCCGGCCAGCACCTACAGGCCTCAACCCTCACTCAACGGCTGAGCACGGCCTTCAGCAGTCGCGCGGCCAGGCTCGGAACCCTCCACGAACTCACCAAACTCGCCCCCGTGGCCATCATCGCCGAAGCCCTCGGCTACTCCCCGGGCACAATCGATCGCCACGCCATCGACTCATCCGCCAACTATGCCCAATACATCGCCATGCGCCGCCCCGTATGAGACACACCGCTACTGCGTTCGTTGGATTACATCAGCGCTTGGAGAACTCACTCCGAGCCTCTCGAAGCGACATCTCCCTCCTGCGGAAATCAACTTGTTGTTGGGCGAGCGTCGCGGTCCCGTAGGACGCGTCTCGGTCAGCTGGAATACCGAGGGCCGTCAAGTACTCAAGAAGTAGGGGTCGATCGAATCGATCCCGAATTCGGCGAGCCGAGTATCGATCCGCTTGTTCGAACTCAAGGGGATCGCCCGACGAGAACCATGTCCACCTGCCATCCGTCGCAGTGGCAGAAATTGACCGGACATACAAAAGTGGTGGCTGACCGGTCGGACCGAAAAGTTCCAACTGAGTTTGACTATGCCCAGGTCCATATGTCGGAACGCAGCTTGCTACGACACAACGAACTCCCAACCGGCGCGACAAAGCTGGAGAGGGTGCGGTCGAATCACCACCATGAAGGAAGTTGTTGATCAGAGCCGTCCAACCACCGCACTCGGCGGCCAGCAGGCGGGTCCACGGCGCCTCGAAGGGAAGCATCAGTGGCAGTGCCTCAGTCAGAGCGATGCCGGTTGCCCTCAACTCCCAGTCATCAGAAAGACTACTCAGGACGCGGGAAAGTGGAGCTTCAAGAAAATGCACGACGGATCCCATGGGGTTGGCTTCCCCACCAAGCAAAACAGTCACAGCATCACGCTATAGGGTCCGCCCAACGAACGGCTTCCGGGAAGCCAACTCGTCCCACATCAACACGTCCCGCTGCCAGTT
>NZ_JBFTIK010000049.1:0-4987 GCF_056394725.1 Arthrobacter sp. 10N418 | reverse complement strand
TCGACCAGGGCCGCACCGAGGGCGCGCTGGCCCTGGTCGTCGTCGATCCCTGCAATGAGGCTGCGGTCCAGTTTGATGATGTCGGGCCGGATGTGGAGCACGTGCCGCATGGAAGCGAACCCCGAGCCTGCATCGTCGACGGCGATGCGTAAGCCTTCGGCCCGTAGTGGCGCCAGCACCGAGAGGAGGGGACCGTACTCGGATACTTCCAGCCTTTCCGTCAGTTCGAGGACCAGCCTCGTCAGCGACAGGCCGGACCGCTGCAAGAGACCGGGCAACCGTGGATCCAGGCAGGTCTCCGGTGAAATGTTCAAGGCCACATAGATGTCCGGAGGAAGCGCCTGGGCGGCCGCCAGGGCGGTTTCCAGAGCGGCGAATTCGAGTTCACCCAACAAACCCACCTGGGCGGCTTCGGCGAACCAGAACTCCGTTCCGGCGCCGTCCTCGTCGACGAATCGGGCCAGCGCCTCGACGCCAAGGAGCTTTCCGGTGCTCAGGTGGTGGATGGGCTGGAACGCAGTCAGCAGCATTTCCTGGTCAATCATTCCCTGGAGCTTTTCCCGGCTGAGGGAATTGATTGCCTCCCGTGCGCTCAGCGGCGGCAGTACCCTGCTCGTCCCTTCAAAGCCGCCACCCTGCCCCTCCGTCGATGGGCGCGTTGTGCCCGAGACGTCCATCCAGACGGCGCTGCCGTCGCGGTGCCGGCACCGCACAACGACCCCGTCCCAGCCCGGCCCCGCTGCGGCGATGTCCGCCTTGGCCCGGGCAAGGTCCCGGCCGTCGATGACGAGGTCGTATCGCCGGCCGAGAAGTTCCGACGGCTCCCAGCCCAGCAGGCCGGCGCTGGCCGGGCTGCAAAACGTGAAGAGCCCCTGGTCATCCAGCGCCCACACCCATTCATGGCTGGTGCTCAGAACGGTGTCCATCAGTTGGGCGGTTGCCCTCGTGCGGCTTCGCTCCGCCCGGTGGCCCCGGCGAAAACGCACGGCCAGAACGACGGCCATCGTGATTGGCATCACGATGACGAAGGCCGCCATCAGCTGGTCGAACGGATCGTCGAGGATGCCTTCGGGGTCAAGGATCAGGGCAGCGCCGGCGGTCAGGGCGAACACCACCTGAACCACCAGCACGCACACCAATACATCCCGCACCCGCGGCGTTCCGGAAACCTTGCTCGTCATGCCCCTACCCCCAGTTTGGTTTACTGAGAGTACCCCGTCGGAACCAGCATCTTCACGAAATGCACCGGGTTTTCGCATTGTTGCAGGTCCGGCTCCCGTATCTCTTGCTGTGGAAGCAGTTCGGAGTGCCCAGACATGGAGACTCCGAGTTTTCGTTACCGGCACCGCTCCGTGACACACCGGTGGAACGTGGCGTTGGTTATCTCTGCCTTGTCGATGAATTCTCTAATTACCACATTGAGTGTTGAATGAGTCCTTCGAGGCCAAGAGGACGTGGCAGCTTCCTCCCCTTCGTCACCCGCGGCGGAAAGATGCAGAGCAGCCAGGCCGTGGCCTGACCGCCGTATCACGATACTGGCGCAAGCCGGGCAAGGCCCCTTGCCGGCCGTCCTCAGGGACGACGACAAGGGACCTTTCGCGTTCGGGCTACATTCCGGGGATGTCCAGGGCCGGGTAAACCTGGATGGAGGCGCCGGGCATCATCAGGTGCGGGTGGCCGTCCATGAGCGCCAGCGCCTGGTCCATGTCCTCGGCCTCAAGGATCGAGTAGCCGCCGACGCCTGCAGCGGTGTCGGATGTGCCGGTCGTGCTGATCTCTCGTCCGTTGCCCAGCGGGGCGCCCATGTCGGTGAGGTGCTGCCCGGCGCGGCCGGCCCAGTCCATCCAGGCCTGCATGCCGTCCGCGGCGGCCGCGGGGTCGTTGTTTTCCATGGTTGCCTCTGCTGACTCCGGTGCAGCGTAGATCACGACAAACTTGGACATGCTTTCCTCCATCATGAAGGGGCCCCGGACGGGCCCTGATGCCTGAACCTTACGTGAAGAAACTGAACGCAAGGTGCGGCGCCTGCCCGGACCTCGGCTCCACAGGGGACACCGGTGGCTTTCCTGGAGCCAGGGTCGTCCGGCGGCTTCTGGGTCAGGGAATGGGTGCTTCTTCGTCGGAAAGTTGTTGATCTTCCAGCCGTGCGTCTTTGAACCCGGAACGGAGAAGCGCCATGGAGGCCAGCACGAGGAAGACGACGGAGGCCCAAAGCGCCGCGCCGGTGCCTGCGATGGTGGCGATGAAGCCGCCCAGAGGTGCCCCGATGACGATCATTCCACGGTTCACCGACGGCACAGTTGCACTCACGCGGGCAATGAGTCTGTCCGGGGTCACGGCCAGGCGATATCCCGTTTACAGCGGGCCTTCCACGCCCGTGGCCATGCCGAAGAGCAGCTGCCCGGTGCCGGCCAGGGCCAACGCAGCCCATAGCTCCCCGGACCATTGCAGCGCAGAGCCGTAAATCTGACCGGTATGGGTGCCACAGGCCTCGATGGGTGCCCGCGCAACAAGGGCAACCGCCAACGGCTGGGCTGTGCGCG
Organism: Arthrobacter sp. 10N418; assembly: GCF_056394725.1. NCBI lineage: Bacteria > Bacillati > Actinomycetota > Actinomycetes > Micrococcales > Micrococcaceae > Arthrobacter > Arthrobacter sp. 10N418. The sequence continues at coordinate 2,444 of NZ_JBFTIK010000049.1, read as the reverse complement.
CAGCAACCATGGTCCTGCCCGTGCCCCAGCGATGTCCCAGACGCATGGAAAGGCTGGCGCCTACGACCGGTCCTTCGAAGACTTTCCAGGTCCATCAAGCCCGGAACGGGGAGACATCCCCGGCCGAGGCCGCCGCTGATGGGCATCGTTCGGCGGGGGAACCGGTCAATCCAGACTCCGGCGACAATACCGAAGAGCGGATACGGGGCCCGCCGGGCGGCATTGACCAGGCCCGGGTCCAGGGTGTTCCGTTCATTGTGACCAGAATCAGAACAGACAGGGCCGGGGTCGTGATACAGGTGCCGAAACCGGACACTGTCGAGGCGAGTCAGAACCTGACGAACACCGGATATTGGCGGAGCTGTGACGGCACGACGGCCGGGGCATCGGCAGGAACTTCCACTCAACCCACATGATCTCGTTGACTTGGAGCCAATCGGCGACGCTTAAGATAATCCGCGTGGATCGTTTCCCACGAGGGGTAGATCTCGGCCCACCAGCGCGGCCACGGGACCGGTTTCCCCTCGAGGGCTTCCTGGAGGTGGTCCAGATGGGTGTGCCATCCCGCCAGGCTCCGGGCCACCATGGCCTCGGGCGCGGAAATGGTGTTGGTGAATATTAGGCGCGTGCTGTGGGCGGCGCCGCCGACGCGCGCAGCGGTCAGTTCAAAGCGGATGCTGCCGTGCATCTCGTTGCTGATTTCGAATACGTGCGGCGGATCCACTGTGAGGACTGTACCGGTCCACCATTCCATGTCAGTCCCGTTTTCTTCGTCCCTGGCATTGAGCCACTGCAGATCAAAGGAGGATCCGGGCTGCAGGGATCCACGGGACCGGGCCCACCACGTTGCTGTTTCCGCAGGATCGGTGACGGCCTGCCAGAGACGTTGGAGCGGGTGGGCGTATTCCCGCTCGAACGTCAGCCGCACCAGCCCCTGCCCGAGGTTTGTTGCGCGTCCGGGCGGATGGCGACGCAGGTCGGTGTTGATTCCGGGGTGTTCTTTCAACGGGCTTCCTTCAATTCCAGCGCTTCAGCGGGAAGCGGATTCGAGGGTGGTCTTGAGGGCGGTCAATTGCGCGACCTCGCTCTGCATGGTCTTGTTGATCATCGGTCCCATGAGTTTCATGAGTCCTTTCGGGTGCAGTTCCAAGGAAAACCTGATGGCAGTGCCGCCGGGAGCCTCGCTGAGTCGGTATTCGCCGAAGGGCCGGGCCGGGCCGGCAACAACGTGAAAGCGGAGGAGCCGGCCGGGGGCCGCCTCGGTGATTTCATAATCGCCGGCGATGGGCCGGCCGCCGGGTCCGGTCAGGGTCTGGGCGTAAATTGCGCCCACGGCTCCCGCCGGGCCGCTCTTGAGGGCGATGCGTTGAACCCCGTGGCGCCACGTGGGATTGTTGAGTCCGTCCGCGAGGAACGCGTAGACCTCCTCGGGAGTGCGGTTGATGGTGGTTTCATTCTCGGCGTGGGCCATGGTGCTCCTAGGTAGTTCGGGTGCCCGCACGCCTGCAAGGACGGCGGGACTGTGTTTGCTTTGAGTGCACGACACGGACGAGCACGCCCAAATCTGAGCTGGTTGATCCCGCCCGGAGTGTTGACGCCTACGAGGACTCGATGGCGCAGTCTCGTGAAGGGGTGGTTTGCTCATCGTCAGCTCCTTGCCGGAACACCGACGTCGCCCGGTGTTTCGGCAGCTGCAGATACGATGCTGCGCGCGCGTTACCCATTGAATATTCGATACCCGCTACGCGGCCGTCTTTGATAAGTCGACGCGATCCATTGTGCGAAGCGCCTCCCGGACTTTGCTCTGACCGTGGGACGTCGGCTTTGCCAAGACCCTCCTAGGAGCCTACGTCCCACCACGTATGGTTCCATCGATACCGTGCCGATGGAGCCATCCGCCGTTTCGGCCTTAGCCCAGTCAAATCCCCGGGAGAATCCCGGGACTGGTTTCCAGCCAGCCAATTTGGTCGTCGATGCTCGGGCACTACGTCCTCGTCACCAACCGGCACGCTGCTTTCGGGCGCGTTCACTGCCCTCCACTATTTCGGGGTGTTAGTCCTTGGCTCCGGTGATGTTGACCAGCCAGGCCACACCGAACTTGTCGTTGCACATTCCGAAGGTGTCTCCCCAGGGGGCTTTTTCCAGGGGCATGGTCACGGCGCCGCCGTCGGAGAGCTTCTCCCAGTAGCCGCGGAGCTCGGCGTCGTCTTCCCCGCTGAGGGAGATGCTGAATGTGGTGCCGGGGTTGAATTCCATGCGGGCGGGCGTGTCCGAGGCCATCAGTGTCAGGCCGGAGGGTGATTCCAGTTGTGAATGCATCACCAGATGGTCTTCGGCGGGTTCCTGGCTCGCGTGGAAGTCGGCAAAGGTGTTGGTCACCAGCTCGCCGCCGAAGACGCTCTTGTAAAACTCCATGGCTTCACGGGCGTTGTTGCGGAAGCTCA
>NZ_JBFTIK010000048.1:0-5365 GCF_056394725.1 Arthrobacter sp. 10N418 | reverse complement strand
TTGGTTGTGTCTGTTTTTGTTTTACTTCAACGGAGAGTTTGATCCTGGCTCAGGATGAACGCTGGCGGCGTGCTTAACACATGCAAGTCGAACGATGATGCCAGCTTGCTGGTGGATTAGTGGCGAACGGGTGAGTAACACGTGAGTAACCTGCCCTTAACTCTGGGATAAGCCTGGGAAACTGGGTCTAATACCGGATATGACTCCTCATCGCATGGTGGGGGGTGGAAAGCTTTATTGTGGTTTTGGATGGACTCGCGGCCTATCAGCTTGTTGGTGAGGTAATGGCTCACCAAGGCGACGACGGGTAGCCGGCCTGAGAGGGTGACCGGCCACACTGGGACTGAGACACGGCCCAGACTCCTACGGGAGGCAGCAGTGGGGAATATTGCACAATGGGCGCAAGCCTGATGCAGCGACGCCGCGTGAGGGATGACGGCCTTCGGGTTGTAAACCTCTTTCAGTAGGGAAGAAGCGAAAGTGACGGTACCTGCAGAAGAAGCGCCGGCTAACTACGTGCCAGCAGCCGCGGTAATACGTAGGGCGCAAGCGTTATCCGGAATTATTGGGCGTAAAGAGCTCGTAGGCGGTTTGTCGCGTCTGCCGTGAAAGTCCGGGGCTCAACTCCGGATCTGCGGTGGGTACGGGCAGACTAGAGTGATGTAGGGGAGACTGGAATTCCTGGTGTAGCGGTGAAATGCGCAGATATCAGGAGGAACACCGATGGCGAAGGCAGGTCTCTGGGCATTAACTGACGCTGAGGAGCGAAAGCATGGGGAGCGAACAGGATTAGATACCCTGGTAGTCCATGCCGTAAACGTTGGGCACTAGGTGTGGGGGACATTCCACGTTTTCCGCGCCGTAGCTAACGCATTAAGTGCCCCGCCTGGGGAGTACGGCCGCAAGGCTAAAACTCAAAGGAATTGACGGGGGCCCGCACAAGCGGCGGAGCATGCGGATTAATTCGATGCAACGCGAAGAACCTTACCAAGGCTTGACATGGGCCGGACCGGGCTGGAAACAGTCCTTCCCCTTTGGGGCCGGTTCACAGGTGGTGCATGGTTGTCGTCAGCTCGTGTCGTGAGATGTTGGGTTAAGTCCCGCAACGAGCGCAACCCTCGTTCCATGTTGCCAGCGCGTAATGGCGGGGACTCATGGGAGACTGCCGGGGTCAACTCGGAGGAAGGTGGGGACGACGTCAAATCATCATGCCCCTTATGTCTTGGGCTTCACGCATGCTACAATGGCCGGTACAAAGGGTTGCGATACTGTGAGGTGGAGCTAATCCCAAAAAGCCGGTCTCAGTTCGGATTGGGGTCTGCAACTCGACCCCATGAAGTCGGAGTCGCTAGTAATCGCAGATCAGCAACGCTGCGGTGAATACGTTCCCGGGCCTTGTACACACCGCCCGTCAAGTCACGAAAGTTGGTAACACCCGAAGCCGGTGGCCTAACCCCTTGTGGGAGGGAGCTGTCGAAGGTGGGACTGGCGATTGGGACTAAGTCGTAACAAGGTAGCCGTACCGGAAGGTGCGGCTGGATCACCTCCTTTCTAAGGAGCACCTACAGCCGCCGTGCCTCATGTATGTGAGTGTTGCGGGGTTGTCAGGAGTACGCCCGTTGCGCAGACGCAAGTTCTGCGGCGGGTGCTCACGGGTGGAATATCAGCAAATAGCGGCCGCGTGTTCTTCTTCCTTACCCAGTACGGAGGCCCYCTTTGGGGGGYGTCCTGGAACGGTGCGGGGGGCGGGGGCGCGGTTTAGTGTTTGGCACACTGTTGGGTCCTGAGGCAACAGGACCGGTTGTTGCGGCCTTGTGGCTGTGGTGTCCGGGTTTTGTTTGTTTCTGGTTTCCTGGCTGCACCGATCATGGACGTATCGGCCCTTGCGGGTTGTGTGTGTGGGGTGTGTGGTACGGGGTTGTTGTTTGAGAACTACATAGTGGACGCGAGCATCTTTTATAAGAAGCAATTTCCAAGAATTATGAACCTGGATCTGTGCCGTGGTGTTGGTTGTGCCTTTTGGGGTGTGGCCGGTGGTGCGGTGTGGTTTCATGGTTCTCTCGAAAATTACTCCTTGATCTTTTGTGGTCAAGTTTTTAAGAGCACACGGTGGATGCCTTGGCATTAGGAGCCGAAGAAGGACGTAGGAATCTGCGATAAGCCTGGGGGAGTCGATAACCGGACTGTGATCCCAGGGTGTCCGAATGGGGAAACCCCGCCAGGGGCGCGAGTCACCTGGTGACCCGCATCTGAACACATAGGGTGCGTGGAGGGAACGCGGGGAAGTGAAACATCTCAGTACCCGCAGGAAGAGAAAACAATAGTGATTCCGTCAGTAGTGGCGAGCGAACGCGGATCAGGCTAAACCGTTCCATGTGTGATAGCCGGCGGGCGTTGCATGGTCGGGGTTGTGGGACTTTCCGTTCTGTCTCTGCCGGGACAGTGAGGTGCGAAGTGTGGGCATAGGTGAACGGTCTTGAAAGGCCGGCCGTAGAGGGTGTGAGCCCCGTAACCGAAATGTTGTCATACCGCCTGGGAAGTATCCCAAGTAGCACGGGGCCCGAGAAATCCCGTGCGAATCTGTCAGGACCACCTGATAAGCCTAAATACTCCCTAATGACCGATAGCGGACCAGTACCGTGAGGGAAAGGTGAAAAGTACCCCGGGAGGGGAGTGAAACAGTACCTGAAACCGTGTGCTTACAATCCGTCGGAGCARCCTTGTAGTTGTGACGGCGTGCCTTTTGAAGAATGAGCCTGCGAGTTAGTGTTACGTCGCGAGGTTAACCCGTGTGGGGAAGCCGTAGCGAAAGCGAGTCTGAATAGGGCGTTGCAGTGGCGTGATCTAGACCCGAAGCGAAGTGATCTACCCATGGCCAGGTTGAAGCGACGGTAAGACGTCGTGGAGGACCGAACCCACTTCAGTTGAAAATGGAGGGGATGAGCTGTGGGTAGGGGTGAAAGGCCAATCAAACTTCGTGATAGCTGGTTCTCCCCGAAATGCATTTAGGTGCAGCGTTGCGTGTTTCTTACCGGAGGTAGAGCTACTGGATGGCTAATGGGCCCTACAAGGTTACTGACGTCAGCCAAACTCCGAATGCCGGTAAGTGAGAGCGCAGCAGTGAGACTGTGGGGGATAAGCTTCATAGTCGAGAGGGAAACAGCCCAGACCACCAACTAAGGCCCCTAAGCGTGTGCTAAGTGGGAAAGGATGTGGAGTTGCGAAGACAACCAGGAGGTTGGCTTAGAAGCAGCCATCCTTAAAAGAGTGCGTAATAGCTCACTGGTCAAGTGATTCCGCGCCGACAATGTAGCGGGGCTCAAGTACACCGCCGAAGTTGTGGATTTCAGATAGTAGCTAAGCCGCCCCTTGTGGGTTGGTTCAGGCGTCTGGAGTGGTAGGGGAGCGTCGTGTGGGCAGTGAAGTCGCGGTGTAAACCAGCGGTGGAGCCTACACGAGTGAGAATGCAGGCATGAGTAGCGAAAGACGGGTGAGAAACCCGTCCGCCGAATGATCAAGGGTTCCAGGGTCAAGCTAATCTGCCCTGGGTAAGTCGGGACCTAAGGCGAGGCCGACAGGCGTAGTCGATGGACAACGGGTTGATATTCCCGTACCGGCGAAAAACCGCCCATGCTGAACAGGGGATACTAACCGCCCGAAGCCTGCCTGACCGCCCTTGTGGCGGGAGGGTTTTGGTGGAGCGCGGGACCTGATCCTGGGAGGCAAGCGTATTAACAGGTGTGACGCAGGAAGGTAGCCGAGCCGGGCGATGGTTGTCCCGGTCTAAGGATGTAGGGCGAACGGTAGGCAAATCCGCCGTTCATGATGCCTGAGATCTGATGGGACTCCCGTAAGGGGGGATTCGGTGATCCTATGCTGCCAAGAAAAGCATCGACGCGAGGTTTTAGCCGCCCGTACCCCAAACCGACACAGGTGATCAGGTAGAGAATACTAAGGCGATCGAGAGAATTATGGTTAAGGAACTCGGCAAAATGCCCCCGTAACTTCGGGAGAAGGGGGGCCCCCATCGTGATGGACACTTGCTGTCCGGAGCGTGCAGGGGCCGCAGAGACCAGGGGGAAGCGACTGTTTACTAAAAACACAGGTCCGTGCGAAGTCGCAAGACGATGTATACGGACTGACTCCTGCCCGGTGCTGGAAGGTTAAGAGGACCGGTTAGCCGCAAGGCGAAGCTGAGAATTCAAGCCCCAGTAAACGGCGGTGGTAACTATAACCATCCTAAGGTAGCGAAATTCCTTGTCGGGTAAGTTCCGACCTGCACGAATGGAGTAACGACTTCCCCGCTGTCTCAACCATAAACTCGGCGAAATTGCAGTACGAGTAAAGATGCTCGTTACGCGCAGCAGGACGGAAAGACCCCGAGACCTTTACTATAGTTTGGTATTGGTGTTCGGAGTGGCTTGTGTAGGATAGGTGGGAGACGTTGAAGCCCGGACGCCAGTTCGGGTGGAGTCATCGTTGAAATACCACTCTGGTCACTTTGGACATCTAACTTCGGCCCGTAATCCGGGTCAGGGACAGTGCCTGATGGGTAGTTTAACTGGGGCGGTTGCCTCCTAAAAAGTAACGGAGGCGCCCAAAGGTTCCCTCAGCCTGGTTGGCAATCAGGTGTCGAGTGTAAGTGCACAAGGGAGCTTGACTGTGAGAGAGACATCTCGAGCAGGGACGAAAGTCGGGACTAGTGATCCGGCGGTACATTGTGGAATGGCCGTCGCTCAACGGATAAAAGGTACCTCGGGGATAACAGGCTGATCTTGCCCAAGAGTCCATATCGACGGCATGGTTTGGCACCTCGATGTCGGCTCGTCGCATCCTGGGGCTGGAGTAGGTCCCAAGGGTTGGGCTGTTCGCCCATTAAAGCGGTACGCGAGCTGGGTTTAGAACGTCGTGAGACAGTTCGGTCCCTATCCGCTGCGCGCGCAGGAAATTTGAGAAGGGCTGTCCTTAGTACGAGAGGACCGGGACGGACGAACCTCTGGTGTGTCAGTTGTACTGCCAAGTGCACCGCTGATTAGCTACGTTCGGATGGGATAACCGCTGAAAGCATCTAAGCGGGAAGCTCGCTTCGAGATGAGATTTCCATACACCTTGTGTGTGAGAGGCCCCCAGCCAGACCACTGGGTTGATAGGCCGGATGTGGAAGCGAGGACTAACGACTCGTGAAGCTGACCGGTACTAATAGGCCGATAACTTACACCACACACCACCCCGCGAACCCGTTCAAAAGGGGTTCGCACCCAGGGGTGGTACAAAGAAACAAGACTGCTTGCGTCCACTATGTGGTTCCCAACCAACAAACCCGTTGCTTGGCGAACCACAACTGAATAACAACACCACCACTGCA
>NZ_JBFTIK010000047.1:0-5560 GCF_056394725.1 Arthrobacter sp. 10N418 | reverse complement strand
ACGCCAATGAGCTAAACCCACATCCCAACATGGCCAACGCCGCCGAACACCCGGTGGGCAGATCTGGTGGCCATGAACGGGCAGTTTTCATGGCCACCAGCGGGCATTTTTGCTGGCCGTCCATGGGCACAAACTATTGGCCATTGACACAGGAGAAGAACGCCGATTTCCGTGTGGCCTGGATGTGCGCCCGGCTGGGCATTCCGCGGGCCTCGTATTACCGGTGGCTGGACCACGAAGAATCACCGACCGCTGCCCGGCACGGGGAACTGACCGGACTGGTCAAGGCGATGTTCGATTCCTCCGACGGGATCTTCGGCCATCGCATGTTCCACACCAAACTCGCCGCCACGGTGACCCGCTTCGTGAAGGAACATTCGGGTATTCAAGGCAAAGAACTCAAAACCGATGCAGACGGCGGATCTAATGAAGTAAGCCGCGGAGCTGAATTCAACTCAACCGAGAAGGCTCGACCACGTGTTCTGATGACACGTTTCGGAGATCCCCCGGGCGGATCAGCTGAGCTAGCGCCGGACCGGGCCACTCCGAGCCGAAACGAGCCGCATTCCGCTTGACGGAATGACCCGCCTGGCCGGGTCGCGGGCCCGCACCACCGCAATCGACGTCGTCAGGCTCACCAGCGACGCCGTCCCTAACGCCTCGGTGATAGTTTCGTCGTCGACTCGGCTCAGGCGGCCTCCCAGCTTCGGTCAGCCTCAGCAGTGGTGCCTGGAGTGCTATCGTTCGCCGTTCGATGCCAGGCTGGCGCGGCACTGGACCGCCGACCGGATGTGGTTGCCCGGGTCGGTGCGACGCGACTCTTTCCAGTTGGCACCGGGGTCGCTATGGTCAAAGAATAATGACTGTATTGCCCCCCAAGGGAGTGGATCGTATGACAAGTGAGGTAGTCGTCGGGCCCGGCGGGGGACGGGTGCATGCCCTGAAAAGGGTGGTCGGGTTCTGGGGACTTCTGTTCGTGTCCCTCGGTTCCATCATTGGGTCGGGCTGGTTGCTGGGTGCGCTCGGGGCCGCGCAGACGGCAGGTCCGGCTTCGATCATCTCGTGGTTGCTCGCCGCGGTGTTGCTGGTGGTTCTGGCGCTCATTCATGCCGATCTGGGCGCGGCCTATCCGGTGGCCGGCGGCACCGCGCGGTACCCGCATTACGCGTTCGGTGCCCTTGCCGGTTTCACTGCCGGGTGGGCCGGCTATCTTCAGGCGGTGACGATCGCTCCCATCGAGGTAGAGGGAAGCATCACCTATCTTGCCAGCGCACCATGGGCTTCGGGTATCAAGATGGTCAACCCTGACTCGACGCTCACTCCCGTCGGGTTGCTCATCGCTGTTCTCTCGCTGGCGCTGTTCACGGTGATCAATCTCCTGGGCGCGAAGTGGCTCTCGGACAGCAACATCATTCTGGTGATCTGGAAGACCGTGGTTCCGGTCGTCACGATAATTGTGCTCATCATTTTGACCTTCCACCCGGGGAATTTCAGCCAGGGTGCGGGTGGTTTCGCGCCGAACGGCGTTCATGGAATCTTCGCCGCGCTTCCGCTGGGGGTGGTGTTCGCACTTCAAGGGTTCGAACAGGCCGCCCAGATGGCCGGGGAAGCCCGCAACCCCAAGAAAGATGTTGCCAGGGCGATCATCATCGCGATGTTCATCGGCGCAGCGATCTACATCCTTCTGGAGGTAGCGTTCATCGGTGCACTGAACCCTGAGGACATCGCGCATGATTGGAAGAACCCGGTGGGGACCGGTTCGTTCGGTCCGTACTACGCCTTGGCCATTGCTGCGGGAGCGGGATGGCTGGCGACAATTCTTCTCATCGACGCGGTCGCCTCACCAGCCGGCACGGGCTTGGTCTACGTCGGCACGTCCGCACGCATTTCCTACGCCCTCGGCGAGGACGACGCTCTGCCCGGCTCGCTCACCAAAGTCAGCAAGCGCGGCGTTCCGTTCGGGTCCATCCTGTTGTCCTTTGGTGTGGGGATGATCGCCCTACTGCCGTTCCCCAGCTGGCAGTCCCTGGTCGGGCTGGTCACAGACGCTACGGCCATCATGTACGCGTTTGCCCCGGTTTCCCTAGGTGCGCTGGTCCGCCAGCACGCCGGGCGCGAACACCCGTACCGGATTCCGTGGCCGTCGGTCCTGACCCCGTTGGGGTTCGTGGCCGCAAATCTGATCATCTATTGGTCCGGGTTCGAGGCCATCTGGAAGCTGCTGACCGCGATTCTTCTGGGCCGCATCATTTTTGAGATCGCGCTCCGCCGCTCAAAGTCCCTGCAGGAGCGCCGCGACATCGACTGGCGTGCCGCATCCTGGATCTGGCCCTGGCTGATCGGCATCCTTGTGATCGGGCTGCTGGGCCGCTACGGTACCGGATCGCTCAGCGTCCTGCCCGAGTGGATCGATATTCTCTTCGTGGTTGTCTTCAGCCTCATCATGTTTTACTACGCGGTCAGCCTCGCCATGACACCCGACGACATTGCAGCAGCGGTGGAGGAGGATGAATTCGAATTCGAAGCGATCGACCTTCCCGTCACACCCGACGTGCCGGAAACGTCGAACCCTACCGTCCAGGGGTGAACTGTCGCGGCTGTCGGACTAACTGGCCCGAAGTGAGGCACCGAAGGCGCTCGTTGCCATCGCCGACCACGTGCGCACCGAGCTCGTCGCGGACGCGCTCAAGAACGCCGCCGCTATAACCCGGATCGCGCCTGACGCGATCTGGCACTCCGATCGGGGAAGCGTCTACACCTCGACAGATTTCAGGACCCTGGTGGACGGCCCGATCATGCGCTCCTCGATGGGACGAACCGGCGTGCTGGGACAACAGCATGGCCGAATCGTTCTCCTCAGCCCTGAAAAAACGAGCGTGTGTACCGGACCGTTTACGCGACCAAATCACAAGCACGGAGCGACGTCATCCGCTACATCGAGGGGTTTTACAACAGCCGTCGCCGTCACTCCGCGCTCGGTTACCGGCGGCCTAACGAAGTCCACTATCGTTATCCGGAACCGGGGTCCCGGCCGGCTGCGTGGCCAGACAAGGATTCGTGGTCTCGGGCCGGCCGCCGTTCACGCCGATGACAGCGAACTGTGCGGGCATCGGAAGGTCAGCGCCGCACTGAGGCCAGGAGATGTCATTTCCCAGCGCCGCGGCATCTGGAGGAGGAGTCCCCGGAGCATCGTCTGCGGCGCTGGCCGGGCCGGCTGGCCACCCGAACAGGAGACAAGCAACGATGAGAACTTTTGCGGCTTTCATGAACGGACCCCGCTTCCGAACGAATTGCAACGGGCCGGCAGCGGCCCACTTCGAATCCTAGGAGCGCTGCCGATGACCGTCACGGGTGGTCGTTACTGGACTCAGCCGCGTGATTCCGGACCGGACACGCGTCGTCTACCTGTTCACGGGCCGCTTGGCGACACCTGCCGGGAACGATCTGCCCCGGCCGCAGCGCAGGTGGGGCGGGTCATCCCGGACGCGGTTGGCCTGAGATCGGCCGCGGGGCACTTATCCTCGAATCATGAGGTTGAGCAGCTGATGGGTCATGGACATGCACACGCGGGGTCCGGCGGCGAGGGTCCCTCTGCCCGGGCGGTGGCCGGGCGGCGCAGGGCCAACATCCTGCTTCTGGCCGTTCTCGTCCCGCTGGCGGCCTTGACAGTGGCGGCGATGGTGTTGATGTGGCCCACGGGTAACCGCGGGGACTTGAAGGTCACGAGTCCGTATGCTGCCGCGCCCGGGGTGAGTTTTGATACCGGCACGGTGCAAAGCGCCGGTACGGAGGACTGTCCTTCGTCCGCTGCGGTCGTCGCGGCCGGAGGGACCGGGGCTAAGTGCCTGGTCGCCCACACCCAGCCGGACCAGGGCGGGAATCTCGTCGCCGTGGAGATCACCCCGGAGATCGCTAAGTCCCACGGGGTCAAGGCCGGCGACAAACTGCGTTATCTCAACCTCGCCAAAGTTGTCCCGGCCAACGCGGGTTCGCAATATGTCTTCGTGGATTTTGTGCGTACGATGCCAGTGCTGCTCCTGGCGCTGCTCTACGCCGTGACGGTGATTGCCGTCGCCCGCTGGCGCGGCCTGCGCGCGATCATTGGCCTGGTCGGCGCCTACGTCATCCTGGCCGCGTTCGTGCTGCCCGCCCTGCTGGAGGGCCGCCCGGCCCTCCCCGTGGCTCTGGCCGGCGCCGCCGCGATCATGTTCGGGGTCCTGTATTTCGCCCACGGATTTTCCGCGCGCACCTCCACCGCCCTGCTGGGCACCCTCTTCGGTCTCGGCACCACCGCGCTGTTGGCGACTTGGGCGGTCTCGGCCGCATACCTGACCGGGATAGGGGATGAGAACACCTACCAGCTGATCAACGTCTCCGACAAGCTCTCCATCTCCGGCATCATCACCTGCGGGCTGATCATCTCGGGCCTGGGCGTGCTCAACGACGTCACCATTACCCAGTCCTCTGCCGTCTGGGAACTGTACGAACTGGCCCCAGCGACGACGGCGAGGAACCTATTCACCTCCGCGATGCGCATCGGGCGGGACCACATCGCCTCCACGGTGTACACCATCGCCTTCGCCTACGCCGGGGCCGCCCTGCCGGTCCTGATTTTGGTCATGCTCTACGACCGTCCCCTGCTCGACGCCCTCACCAGCGGCCAACTCGCCGAAGAAGTCGTGCGCACACTCGCCGCCTCCATCGGACTGGTCCTGGCCGTGCCCGTCACGACCTTCCTCGCCGTCCTCGTCGTCAAAGCCACCGCCCGATCCCGCGACCTCGACGCCGGCAGCCCAGAGGAACCGCACCCCTCTGCCGGGACCACCGCAGTTCCAAGCGACGGCGTGCACGACGGCGCAGCGCTCGGAGCCGTCTACGAGTCCCGCCGCGAACGCCGCCAGGCGACACAGGGCGCCGGCAGATAGGCAACCATAAACCGCCAACCGCCACGGCTTCCCCGCATGGGTTGCAGCGTGGATGCCAATGAGCTGAGCGGTCCGACCCCGTTGGCAAACACGAGCTTGATGGTTTGTTCGGGTCAACTGTGTTGGCCGTGGGTGCGTCTGAGTTCAGTTCCAAAAGCCCAAGGCGCCTGGGCTGGGGATGGACCCTGGCGGCAATGACGGCAAGCTGGAACTCCAGAGCAGTGTTTGCCGCGAACACACCGCGCACTGCCGTGGGAGCTCGGGCTGGCCCAGCGGCTAAGCGGTTCCGGCCGCGGTGGCCAGATGGGTGGGTCCTGCTGCTAGGGCCGGTCCGGGCCCGTCCCCGGGCGTGAGGTCGCGTACCAGGTTGCCCAGTCCTTGGGATGGATCGATGGTCTGCCGATGAGGTAGCCCTGTCCGGCCGTCATGCCGATTCCTGCTACGGCGGCGAGCTCGGCGGGGGTTTCGATTCCTTCGGCAACGAGGGTTGCGCCGATCTGGCGCGCGAATTCGACCAGGGCCGCACCGAGGGCGCGCTGGCCCTGGTCGTCGTCGATCCCTGCAATGAGGCTGCGGTCCAGTTTGATGATGTCGGGCCGGATGTGGAGCACGTGCCGCATGGAAGCGAACCCCGA
>NZ_JBFTIK010000046.1:0-5978 GCF_056394725.1 Arthrobacter sp. 10N418 | reverse complement strand
CGGGGGCCGTGGTGGGGGCCGCGGAGTTTCAGCGGGGCGGGTTTTTTCTGTCAGGAGTACTTCGGCATCAACACTGTTCCGGATGGGTTCCCCGGATACCGTAACCATTCCGTGATACCGGGCCCCGGACGCATCGCGTGCCCGCCACCAACGACAACCCGCGCGCATGGCCGGCAGGCGTCAGCCTGGCTCCCCGCGCAGGGGAGCTGTGGCGAATTCCTGCATGCCCTCGCTGAAGCCTATGGCCGGCGCCCAGCCCAGTTCGGCCTTTATCAGCTCGGAGGACGCGGTGACGTGGCGGACGTCCCCGAGCCGGTACTCGCCGGTGATAACCGGCGCCGGGCCGGCGCTGAATCGACTCAGTGCCGCGGCCACGTCACCGATAGTGCGTACCTCGTCCGCGCCGACGTTATAGGCGCGGAAGCCAGCGCTGCCGACCGAGGACAAGGATTCGACTGCGGCGATGTTCGCCTCCGCGACGTCCCGGACATGGATGAAGCTGCGCCGCTGGCGGCCGTCCTCGAAGACCCGGGGCGCTTCGCCGCGGGCCAGCGCCGATCGGAACAGGGAAGCGACACCGGCGTAGGGCGTATCCTTGGGCATTCTGGGGCCGTAGACGTTGTGGTAGCGCAGGGCGATGGCTGAGCCGCCGGTGCTCCGGGCCCACGCGGCGGCGAGGTGCTCCTGGCTGAGCTTCGACGCCGCGTAAACGTTGCGGGGATCCAGGGGCGCTTCCTCGGTGATCATCGCGGGGATAAGGGCTGCGCCGGTTTCCGGGTGGCGGGGATCGAAGCTGCCGGCGCGCAGGTCGGCCTCGGCGCGGGGGCCCGGCCGGACGGGCAGCCCGGTGTCGGGGTCCGTGTAGGCCCCTTCGCCGTAGACCACCATTGAGGAGGCCAGGACCAGGCGGGTGATGGCCTGGCGCTCCATGGCGGCCAGCAGGATGGCCGTGGCGTAGTCGTTGTTGCGGATGTAATCCGGGGCGTCCGCGAAGCTGACGCCGAGCCCGACTTTCGCGCTTTGGTGGCAGACAGTGTCGACGCCCTGTAGTGCCGATTCGACGGCGTCCGGGTCTGTGACGTCGCCGTTCAGGAACTCCACCCGTGGGTCTGACACGGGCGGCCGCGGGTGGAGACCGGGGTCCAGCGAGTCCACGACCCGAACGCACCAGCCCCGGGCCAGGGCTGCGTCCACTATGTGTGAACCGATGAAGCCGGCGCCGCCGGTGACGAGGAGCCTCATCTGAGGCTCGCAGCTTCCTGGAGGGCGGGGAGCGCCATGATCCTGCGCACGGCTTCGGGGTCCATCAGCGGCCGGGCGGAGTAGTCGTCACCGATCGCGGCGACGGTCGCTTCGAGGACCGCCAGGACGTTCCTCTGGGCGTCCTTGAGCCGGGAAAAGACGGCGTCGGCGGTCACCGGATCGGAACCGTCGTGTCCGGTGTCGGAATCGGTGATGAAGGCCAGATTGGCGAAACCCATGTTCAGTTCGGCGGCCAGTACCGGTTCGGGGTACTGGGTCATGCTGATGATGTCGGCACCGCCGGAGACGTACCAGACGGACTCGGCCTTCGTTGAGAACCGCGGTCCGTTGATCACCACCACCGTTCCCTGCGGGGCGTAGGGAAGGTCTTGCGTCGCCAGGGCGGCGTCCAGGTGTGAACGCAGCGTCGGACAAAACGGTTCTGACGCCGGCAGGTGCTGGACGCCGGCGGGGGCGACGCCGTCGGCGACGGTGCCGTCAAAGAATGTGTCGGGACGTCCCCAGGTGCGGTCGATCAGTTGGTCGGTCACGACGAATGTCTCAGGTCCGAACCCTTCCCGCAGCCCGCCCACCGCCGAGGACGAGAGGACCGCCCGGACTCCCAGTCGCTTGAGCGCCCAAAGGTTGGCGCGGTAGTTGATTCTTTGCGGCGGGAGCGAGTGTTCGCCGCCGTGGCGGGGGAGGAACGCTACGGTCCGTCCGGCCACGTCGGCGAGCGTCACTGGTCCCGAGGGCGGCCCGTAGGGTGTGTCGACGTCGACGGTGGCGAGGACCGTTGCGCCGGGGAGCCGGTAGGTGCCGGAGCCGCCGATGATGCCGATGCGCGCCTGGGGCGCGTCGGGAAATGCTGTTTCCATGGTGCAATCCTGCCGTTCTGGTGTGCTGGTCATTAGGGGGCGGGTGCCGTTCATTGGCTTGGAATCATCTGGTCCGGTGCCCCGGATCGGAGGCCGTCGACAGCGGCCTGTCGATGCCCGTCGCGGCGCCGCAGCCAGGCGGCTGCGGCGATTCCCGCGGCGGCCATGAGGAGCACGATCTGGTCCAGTGGCTCAGTCAGGGGTGCGAGGGTCGGGACCATGTAGATGAAGTCCAGGGCCAGGATCACCCCCACGTACTCCCACCGCCGGCTCAGGACGATGAACGGCAACAGCATGAGCGCGTACCAGGGGTAGTTGGGGCTGACAATGAGCAGCGTCAGCCCGATCATGACGGTCTGCTGCTCCCAGACATTCCGTACCCGTGTTTGCCGCAGCACGCCGAGGGCAACGATGGCCAGGGCGGTGGCGCTGAGGACCGGCGGCCAGGGGCCGGAGGAGATGACCTGTGCGATGCCGAACCGGACACCGCCGCTCTGGCTGTAGCCCTCCTCTTTGAGATAGCCGGGCAGGAAACCCAGAACGCCGGCCCCGGCGACCGCCAGATACGGTACGTAGAGCAGGATGAAAGTCAGGACCGCGGCGGCGATGAAGCGGGCCGGGCGCCGGAACAACAACGCGGGGGCTGCAATGACCGGAATGAGTTTCGTTGCGACGGCGGCGCCGAAGGCTACTCCGGAGCGGAGGGGCCTGCCGTCGGCCAGCAGCATCCCGGCGGCGAGCATCAAGGCTGCGCCCAGCAGGTCAACGTGGGCGTTGTTCACGGCCTCCAGCTGCACGAACGGGCTCCAGCCCCAGAGGGCGGCGAGGTTCAGTGGCAGGCCGCGTTTGGCCAGGGCACGGAGCAGCAGCATCCCGACGGCCACGCTGATGAGCAGCCCTCCGACCTGGAAGGGAAGGTATCCGACCGAGTCCGGGACGGCTGCCCGGACACCAAGGAAGTAGATTTCGGCCGTGGGCGGATAGATGGTGGGCACGTGGGGCCGGTTGATGGCGGTGCACAGGGGATTGCCGGACGGATAGCCGAGGGCCGCGACGGATTCCGTGCCGAACAAGTCTTTGGCACACAGTGGCCTGCCATCGGGCCCGGAAGCGCCGGGCGCGAAAAGCCACCCCGGCCTCAGGTTGCTGAGTGTCTCGTCCACGGGCACATAGGAATAGGGGGAATGTCCGTTCTTCTGCACGATCCCGTCCCACGCGTACCGGGCGGAGTCGTTGCTCGTCCGGGGAGGGCCGCTGACCGCAACCAGGCCGAGGAGTACCGTGCCTGCGATGATCAGGGCGCCCACCTGCCGGCGGGGCACGTGCCGCAGGAGACGGACGGCAGCGATGAGAATCAGCCATGAGAGGCAGGTGCCAACGATAGGTGCCGACTGAAACGGGTTTCCGGGGAGCACCATCCACCACAGCAGAGCCGCGGCCACGAGGAACAGTGCCGGCAGGACGATGAACAGCCTGACCCTGGTGCCGGCTACACCGGTTGATGCGGGGGGAGTCGCCGTCACGCCAGGAGCCTGTCCGGCATGGTCTCGAGTGAGAGGCGGCAGAAGACGCGGCCCTGAATGCGTTCAATGGCGGTCACGGTCCATCCGTTGCGCTGTGCCCGGGATACGAGCCCCGCGCTGCCCGTCCGGGCCCACCGGAACGACTCGCTTTGGTTCCCGTTCTGGTCCTCCAGCACGGCGGAATAGACGATGTCGAGGTCCTCGTCGGCTTCGACCTCGGCCAGGAGCGTCCCGTCGGGGGCGATGAGCTGGCTGCATCGGCGCAGCAGGGAGGTGATGCTTCCGCCGATGCCGATGTTGCCATCCAGCAAAATGACAGTCTGCCACAGACCGGAGTGGGGCACAGGGGCGAACACTGATTGTTCGAGTGCGCGGGCACCGCGCCCGCGCGCCCGCCCGACCGCCTCAGCGCTGGTATCAATGCCCAGGGCCGCCAGGCCGATTCGCTGTGCGGCGGCCAGCAGCCTTCCCGGCCCGCAACCGACGTCGAGGACCGGGCCCTGCAGGCTGCGCAGCAGCGACCGCTCCAGCAGGCTGGCGTCCTCGCACCAGCTGCGCACATCGTAGTCCACAGCCTCAGCCTGATGATGACCGCCGTCGGGACGAAGCGTGAGGGTGCCGGAGCCGTTCGCAAGCGCCCGGGCGTAAGGCTCGTTATGGCCTTGGCCAAAATTTGCGACAGAAGCGACGCCGGCGGCAGTCATCGGGCTGCTCCCGCGGTGAGTGCGGAGCGCCGCACCTCAAGCGCGGCCTCATCCACGGCATGGGCGAAGCCGCTTCCGGGAATCTCGGCGGCAATCCCGAGTGCATCACTGAAGTGGTCCATGTCCCGCAGTTCGGGAAGTATTCCGACACGTAGCCCCGCGGCGGCCAGCCGGGCGAGCTGGCTGGCCCCGGTCGTCTCGGTGGACATCGGCACCCCCCGGATCAGCTCGCCGGCCGGGTGTCGAAGCGCGATTGCCCAAAAACCGCCATCGGTGGCCGGGCCCATCCAGGCGTCATGATGGGCTGGTTGCGTTGACCAGTCCTGGAGCAGGGGCGCGACATCGTCAATCGAGAACTGGGGGGTGTCCATGCCGATGATAAGGAGCGGGCCGGGGGCTGCGTCGCAGATTGCAGCGAGTCGTTCGTCCAGGCCGCCGGATGATTGGGGGATGACGGTGAAGTTTTTGGCGTCGGCGGCAGTCGGGGTGCCGTCCATGACCAGCAGCCGGTTCCGGACCGGGAGCTGCCGGACCGTGTCCAGGGTGCGGCTGAGGCTCGACTGTGCCAGCGCTGCGGCCCGTTGGGGCGCCAGTGGGGGGCTCAACCGGGTCTTCACCCGCCCGGGAAGGCACTCTTTGGCGATGACCGCTACTGTCAGATCCATGCTGTTCCTCATATAGGTTCTTCGCTGCTGCCGGGATTTCGGACCGGTCCGGACGACGACGTTGCCGCCGCCTTGAGCTGGGCCGACATGTCCCGCACCGCCGTCAGCGTCCCGCGGACCGTTCCGGTCACCTTCGATTTGCCGGTCCGCGGGGCATAGGGCACGGGCAGCTCCACGATCCGCCAGTGGCGCAGGCTCGCCTTGAGGAACATCTCCAAGGGGTAACCGCTGCGGCGGTCCTCAAGACCAAGGGACAGCAGTTCGGCCCGGCGGGCTGCCCGCATGGGTCCGAGATCAGTCACCTGTTCCCCGGTCAGCCGCCGGAGCCGCCACGCCAAGACAACATTGGCGACGCGGGCGTGCAAGGGCCAAGACCCGCGCTGCGGCTGACGGCTGCCCAACACCAGATCCGCAGCGCCTTCCATGACCGGAAAGAGTAGCCCGGGTAGGAGTGCTGGATCGAGTGAACCGTCGCAGTCGCAGAAAGCCACGAACTCCGATGTTGCGGCGAGCAGGCCTGCGTGGGCGGCGGCACCAAACCCTCGACGGCCCTCACGGACGACTATCGCGCCGAGACCCGCTGCGAGCTCAGCAGAGCCGTCCGTGGAACCGTTATCCACCACAATGGCCCGGTACCCCTCCGGCATGCGGGACAACACCCAGGGCAGGGCACCCTTCTCGTTCAAGCACGGCAGGACGACGTCAACGACGGATCCGGTCATTGTGGACATCCTCTAACGCTAGGGGCTGGGGCCGTATCCGTCTGCGGACACGGCACGATCGATGGACAGAAAAGTGCCGCGGCCCTCCGGTTGGGGAGGGTCCGCGGCACGTTTCTGCCGGTGCAGACCATGCCTCCGGCAGGTCTTGGCGGTGTTACTTGGTGTTGACGGTGATTTTGGCGATGCCGACGAGCATGTCGGCTTTCACGGCGTCGGTCTTGAAGGTCTTGTTCAGTAGGCCGGC
>NZ_JBFTIK010000045.1:0-7104 GCF_056394725.1 Arthrobacter sp. 10N418 | reverse complement strand
CCGGGCGAAACACCCCGAACGCTTCACCACCACGACCGATCCCAAGATCCTCGCACTCCCAGGACCGGCGTGGATCAACCAACCCAAGGAAAACGCCGAACAGTCAGCCGCCTAACTCCCGCTGGTACCGCTCAGCTTGAAAAATTCCGCTTCCACGCCCTATTAGTCTCATGCCATGACCCATTGCACAGTACTGAGATGCAGCAGTGAAGCCGAGACCGTCTTCAGACCTCACCCCGAATACGAGCCATTCGCCATCCCTGTCTGCGATGCGCACGGCCACGCGATCGCCAACGGCGCGCCGTGGCTTCTCGACGGAGATATGGGGGTGCCGGTTGAGAGCGGGCCAACCGCGGCCGGCGTAACGATCCGCATGGGAGCCGATCTCCCGGCGACCATCCAACAAATTTCCCTGACACGCACGACCGGGCACACTCCAGGCGTGCGCATCTCACTGACATACGACACGCATGAGGGCCCGGGTTCGACGGAGTATTGGATGACCGAAGAGCAGGGCCGCATGTTGGGCGAATTCTTCAAGCCTTCCCCACCGGGAGCTCCCGATCGCCAGCGCGGTTAATCGTTGACCAGGGGCGGCCCTGGTTGTGTCAAGTATTTCTGGCCCAAGGGGTCGGCCGCCGGTCGCTGCTGGAACGCTGCGGGTACGACGTGAACTCCCACTGGGACACCTCCGGCTGGTCGTACCGGTGGGTTTTCGAGACAATGGGCCAGCGGGCGTGACCCCGACCACGTTCGCCGACAGAACATCTCCCGCCTTCCCTAAACCAGCGACGGTATCGTCCAAATAGAGAAAACGGTCAACAAAGTAACTGGCCAAAATGTCCAAAGCCGTTCATTCAACGCCGGCCGGGAACCTGCCAACGAATGGCCACCGTCCACCGCGTTGACCGCTCCTCCCCTCGGTGGTGGGATCAGGCAGAGTATGATTACATGCGCCGGGGACCCTGTCGCTGCCAACGAGGAGGGGAAGCATGAATCTTGACGCCATTAGCCCGGACCGGGGGTCCGTTATCGCCCGCCCCGGATCCGAAAGACGGGCATCCCTTCAACGCTACGAAATTCCGGAGGAGCTGACTCCGCGGCAGAAGTTCGAGCATTGGCGGGCCTGGTACGGCCAAGCAGTCGACACCCCGGTCCGGCTGGAAGCCACCGGACCGGTGTCCCCGCTCTTCTGTCCTTCCGCCACGAGTTTTACCGGGCCGGGCTTCAGCGTGGTAGAGCTTCGGAACGAACCTGCTTCCGGCTTTTGGAATGCGAACCCGGATCTGGACGATCTCCGCCTGGCGTACTTCGTGAAGGCCGAATCCGCGACGTACAACTTCTCCGGACAACCGGCCTCCATTAGCGCACCGCGTGTCCGTTTCCTCGACCTCACCCGCGACGGCGCCTTCCACGCACCCCGCGGCATGCATGTAATCCAGCTCAACCTGGACAGATCCAGCCTGGACGTGGACGCCGGAGCCGCGAAACGTCTGGCTGGTGTGCCGAACCTCATTCAGCATCCCGTATTGCGCTCTCTCGTGATGCCCGTTCTCCTGGGCTGCCGAAATGAAGGCATGGAGGCACACCCAGATGCGGCAGCCACAGTCCTGCGCTCCGTCATCACGTCATTGATCTCCTCCTTGCTCGAAGTTCCCGCGGAGCCCGAATCACTCAAACCGTCACAACGACTGGAAATCAAGAAACACATTCACCGGAACTACGCTTCCCGGGATCTGGCGGTAGACGCCATAGCGGAGCACTTCCATATCTCCCGCCGGGCTTTGTTCTGCCTCTTCGAACAGGAAGACCTCGGAGTGGGCGCCCGCATCCGCGCCCTGCGGACAGCGAGAACACTGGAGCTGCTTCTCGACAAGGAATGGCGGGTCCGACCCATTGACGAACTTGCCGTCCGCAGCGGTTTCTCCAATACCCAGAGCCTACGCAGAGCCCTGAAGGAGACCACCGGGCTGACAGCGCGTGATCTCAGGGAGAACCCACCCGTTATTTTGGGCTACCTGGAAGACCTCCGGCGATCACTCGATAGGTAGAATTCCAGGTTCCGCGCTCTCCGACAGCCTGTACGGTGTACCCCACAGAGTGCCGGAGAGCGCCCAGCCCGTCCGGGCGGCCCGGAGTCAGATGGGTTCTCGATCCCCCAATTGCGACCGAGACCTCACCCGTCGTCGTAACGATAGCGGCGCCGGCGGACCCGGCATGAGGCCGCCCGCAGATCTGCACCAAATGAGGCAAATCCCGATGAATTCTGCACCGGATGAACCATCAACCCGCGCCCGGCTCCGGCCGCGGGACGGTGACCGCTGCCATCCTATGTAAGCCTTCTTGCCGACGTCCTCTGCCGGCTGGCATTATCCGCAGAGGGCTTCGGGCCCACCCCCGATGCCCATGAGGGCGACACCTTACCTATCTCTCAATCACTCCGCAGTGCGACGCCACACGGCGGTTGACCTTCACTAAGAGCTCGAATAAGCTTCCAACAAGCGCCCCGATGCATCCCCCAATAGCATCGGGGCGCTTCTATGCCCGGGGTTGCCAGATTCCTCAAAGCAGCCCCCCTCCGATGTTCCGGTATCAGCGTCACACGTGGCCAGCGGACAAATGAAGGACGGGGCTAGGGTGTGAGTTTCGGCGATAAATGGCGGCGTTTTCACGGCGCTATTTGGCGCATGGTGCAGCCCGCAAAGGGATCGGTTACTGAGACACCATTCGCGGCCTGAGCTCGGCAAAATATCTCGATGTGTACGCTATCCCCAAGAGCAAGGTGACCTCTGATGGCAGTTTGTGGCGACGGATCCTGCAGTCGCTGAGGAACTTATTTGCAGACGGCGGCCCATTTGCGCCGGGGTGGGGCTTCGGCCGACGCAAGAAGAAATAGACCTGCTGACGGCGCAACCGGTTTGGCGGTTGGGAGCTGCTGTTCCAGTGACGCATTCGGGAGGGATTGTTGAGAGAGTTCATATTGAACACGGCTCAAGCGCGCCAGCGAAGTTCACGGCCACGCCAAAGCTTGATCATCGCGACAGGCCAGTAGAGGTGTTGGAGGCGAAGTGTATGAGGCCCCGCCAGCCACAACGACCGGCGGGGACTTTTCAAGTTAGCCCTCGCCGCACTCTGCTTGACAGAAAGAGAAACTAAGCAAGCTTAGCATCTTAACGCTTGCCGCCTGCTGGTAAGCAGAGGCCGGACGGTAGTCTTCCCCCGGCACCCCGAGTCATGACCGACCACCAAAAGACCTGGCACGAGGGGCACCAAGCCACCCTCACTAGAGGCCAGCGCGAGGCCGACATCATGCGAAACGGAATGGGAAGCTGGCCGTTCGTGGGCGGCTTCATCGCTTTCATGCTCATCTGGGCCGCCATTAACACATGGGCCCTGGCCGCCAATTCCTGGGATCCGTACCCCTACATCCTTCTAAACCTCTTGCTCTCGATGCTGGCCGGACTCCAAGGCGCCATCCTGCTGATCGCCGCCAAACGGCAGGACGCCATCGCCGCCGCCATGGCCCAGCACGACTACGACACCAACGCAAAAAGCGAAGGAAGAGATTTGAGCTGCTTATGGCCATCAACAGCCAGCAGCTGGAGATTCTGAAGGAGCTGAAGGAACTGGCGACCATTAAACTCCATGGCGTCATCGATCCTGCAGGCATCTGACATGCACCCGTTGTCCGGATGAGGCCAGGCCGGAAACGGGTGCTGGTCCTCCTACGCAGCCGGCTCCTTGCCCTGGGCCAGACTCCCCGCTCAAAGCAGAAGCACCACCCGCTGTGGATGAACACCGCTCCGGGCCACTTTCTGGGCCGGGGAATTCTGTGCACACCCGGCCAGTTCGAGAAACTTTGGAAAGGCTTCAGGATCTTCGGGCGCGTTCGCAGGAGGGCGCTGAGACGGTGCAGTCAGCGCTACAAGCCACATGTAGGGTCGGATCATGATCCAGACTGTCGCCGTGCCGACCTTGTCGTCATATCACTGGCTTGGCATCCCGATCGCCGTCGCCGGAGCGATCCTGCTTGCCCTCGGCACCCTCTTCCAACACAAAGCCGTGGACGAGCAGAGACCCGCGCCGGGGCGCGCCGCCGGGAGCATGGGCGGGGGCCGGTTGCAGGCCCTCCTGGGCAAACCCGCCTGGCTCGCCGGCACAGCCATGCTGGGAGCAGCAATACTCCTGCAGGTCACAAGTCTGAGATTCTCACCCCTGATCGTTGTGCAGCCCATCGGCGCGGTCGCCCTTGTGGTCACGACCCTGGCCACCGCCAGAATGACCCGGAGGTCCCCGGGCCGCCGCGCGCTCACATCCGTGGCCCTGTGCATTGCCGGTGTCGGGGTGTTCGTTGCAGTCGCTGCAGTTTCCGCGCGGGACGTTGAAATCAACGACCGGCAACTCATCACTATTCTGATACTGCTCGGCGCCGTCCTCGCCGCGCTCGGCACAGGTTTCGGTCTCTCGCGGCACCGCTGGGGCGCCGTCGTGTTCACCGCCGGAGCCGGCATACTCTTCGGGTTCGTCGCAGCCCTGGCCAAAACCGTCATTGCCCGACTCTTCCAGGGCGACTTCGAATGGCTATCCCTGACCTGCCGGGCAGGGCTAATCATCGCCGCCCTGTTCGGGACATTCCTGGTCCAAAACGCCCACACCCGAGGGACGTCCGAACTCGTCGTCGCAGGCCTGACAGTAATCGATCCGCTCGTCGCCGTCACCCTAGGCATCACCGTCCTCGGTGAGGCCGACACAGCCCCGGCAGAAGCATTCATCGCGTTCCTACTCGCCGGGGCAACAGCCGTCGCCGGAGTCTTCCTGCTTGCCACGGTCAAAAAGGCACCGGCCAGCACCACGGCCTAATAGCCGGGGCTCTGCATCCGTCTCGCCCGCTGCTCTACCCCGACCGCTGCGCGGCAGCCTATATTAGCCGCGCCTGATTATTCCGCTCGGGCGAACCGGCAACACAAACAACGAACAAGAAGTATTCCAGGTCTCCCCGAATGAGTTGCGCGCTTCTATAACGTCCTCATACCAGCGGCGGGAGATGAGCGATGGTACGCGGATTTAGCAGACGTCCAAGAGGCAGGCGCGGAATTGGCCTGATCGGCTTCGTCTATCTCGCCATCGGAGTCGTCGCCGCCGCCACCCACGGCTACCTGTCTTTGAGGCGTAAGGGATGCCGAGAGACTCCGAAACGTCGTCGAGCACCTGCCGCTGGATGGCCTGGTCTAAAGCGGCGCTTCACCGTTCTCGCCGTTGAGGGACTTCCGTGCAGCCGAGGCTTTGCCCGCCGAAAATACCGTCGCTGCTCGTTGGCGTGGATATGGCCGAACGAACGGGGTCCGCAGGCAGCAAGCGGCCCGGGAGCATATCGGACGCATCCGTGTCAGTTTTGGCTGCGATGCCCGCAGATGAGAGCGCTGCGGCCGGCGCTTCCGAGGCGGGAAGGCTGACGCCCTCGTTGTCTTCAACAACCGGAGCCGGCCTGCCATGTTCCCGTCTGACCCAGACGGAAGAGAACGCCACATGAAATCCGCTCGCGCGTTCGACTACCCTCGTGCGCCAGCTACGGGCTTGTGGGACCGGTGCGGGACCGATCCGCATCCCGACATGAAGGTTTCTGGTAGGGCCACAATTTCTCGGACGACATCCACGCCGTCCGATCATCGACGGGTTAAAGCCTGCGCAGAACGGCACGCGGCCGGTGCGCCGCATGCTGGCCCGGGCCCCCGCCCACGAGGACAGCACGGGCTCACTGGCTACCCCGGAGCTTGCCGATGACCGGAACGCGGGCAGGCCCGGCGTTCCGCACCCGGGCAGGCGTGAGCGGCCGCATGTGTCCTGAACCCTTGCTCCCCCGCATATGTCGTGGGCATCATGAGAAAAGCACTCATCCCGCCAACTCACCAGGGAGAAAGCCATGAAAGCTGTTCAGTTTGCCGAGTACGGCGGCCCGGAAGTCCTCAAAGTCGTCGACATCGAGGAGCCCCACTCCCGCGCCGGCCAGATCCGCATCACCGTTCGTGCGGCAGGGGTGAATGCCTTCGACTGGAAGATTCGCAGCGGGGCGCTGGCAACCGTCATGCCGATCAATCTTCCCGCCGGGGTGGGGATGGACGCCTCGGGAGTCGTGGACGAGGTCGGCGATGGTGTGGAGGAGGTCGCCGTCGGCGACGAGGTTTTCGGCACCGCGGCCACCGGTGCCGCGGCCCAGTACGCGGTGCTGGTCGAGTGGGCGAAGAAGCCGGGCAGTCTCTCTTTCGAGGAGGCTGCCGGGTACCCGATGTCGACCGAAACCGCGCGCCGAGCGCTGAATCTGCTGCCTTTAGAGCCGGGTCAAACTCTCCTCATCAACGGAGCCGCTGGCGGCGTCGGGCTGGCCGCCGTCCAGTTTGCCCTCGCTGGCGGAGCAACCGTGGTCGGCACGGCCAGCGAAGTCCATCACCAGTACTTGCGTTCCCTGGGCGCCATCCCGACGACGTACGGCCAGGGCCTGGTCGGCCGCATGCGGGACGTTGCCCCGCACGGCGTCGATGTCGCCTTCGACGCGGTGGGCTCCGGCATCCTGCCGGAGCTTATTGAGCTCACCGGCAATGCGGGGAAAGTCATCACCATCGCCGACAGCAGGGCGGCCGAGTATGGCGTGCGGTTCACCGGCGGCCGGGGCCCGGGCCATGCACCGGAAGCACGCGCCGAAGCAGCAGCATTGTTCGAGCAAGGAAAGTTTCGGATGCCGGTCGAGGAAACCTTCTCGCTGGAAAATATCGGGGCCGCGCAAGCGAAAAGCGAACAGGGCCATGTCCTCGGCAAATTCATCGTGACCGTCAGCTGACACGTAACCCGGCAGGCACTGCCACGCCGGACCCGGGCAGCCACACTATCGGCCGGACGCTACCTTAACTCTGTGCAGTCCGAGGTCGCCGGCACATGAGCGGGCCTCGAAAAGGACAGCTAACCCCAGGTTTTCATGGCGGGTCCGTCGGGATGGCGTGTTAATCAGGGAAAGGGTGCTCTGAACTGGGAAAATAGTGGTTGTCGAGACCGTTATTTGCCGAGCGAGGGAGCACCCTTTCGATGCAGAAGTCTACCCGTGTTTTTCCGTCC
>NZ_JBFTIK010000044.1:0-13935 GCF_056394725.1 Arthrobacter sp. 10N418 | reverse complement strand
TGTCCTGTCTCATCTAAGTTGAGGCAATCTCACTACAGATGAGGCATTGCCTGTTTTTGTCTCATTGTAGTTAAGGCATTCGCGCGGCGTGTCTCACTTCACTTAAGGCATTGGCCGCTTTTGTCTCATTACAGTTGAGGCATGGGACTCGCTGCGGCGGCGTCCGAGGCCTATGCCGGACGCAACATCGCTCCAGGCGCCCTGACCTACAGGGAGCAGTTTTCCTCTGCACCCAGGACTGGCCATCTCGCCGATTGCTGGATGATCCCGTTTGAGAACTCAGTGCCGACTCGGCGTCTTACGGCATTCAAGGGACAGCGCAATTTCGCCGGTCTCTGGTGGTGTGCCACGAACCATCGGCACGTCGGCTTTGAATCCTGGTGCGAACGCGACAATCTGATGCGTCTGGATTTCGACCGCGACGTGGTCGGGTTCTCATCCCAACCCTTCCGCATCGTCTTGCCCGACTCACTCCCCCAGATTTCACACGTACCGGACTACTTCGTCCGGTTGGCGGACGGTTCGGCCGCCGTGATCGATGTCCGGCCCGACAACAGGGTGACTCCGGCGGATCAAGACATTTTTCAGGCGACGGAGGACTTGTGCGCGACCGTCGGCTGGGCCTACAGGCGCCTCGGCGGGTTGCCGGCTGTTCTTCTGGCAAATCTGCGGTGGCTCTCCGGCTACCGGCACCCGAGGTGTTTTCGGGCATCGACAGCAGTCAAACTCCTGGACAGACTCGCCGTCGATGGCCCGATGCCAATACGTAGCCTCACTGCTGCAACCGGTGACCCTGTCACGATCCTTGCACCGCTGTTCCACCTACTTTGGACGCACCGGATCGGCACTGACCTGAAACGCCGGGTCCTCCATCAGGACACGATGGTCTGGCTGAATGGCCAAGCCCCGTGACGGGCGGGCACGCCGTATTGACCCTCGGTGATGACGTTGAGCTCCGAGGGGTCTTCTACCGGCTGACCGCCCTTGACGGCGATGTCGCCATGCTTGCCGTTGCCGGCGAGGCACCTGTCGCGATCAGAGTCGGATCACTCCTTGCCGATAAGACCTTCAGGATCGTGGGAACTCGGCCAACGCGGCGGCGGATCACCGGCCCGTCACCACTCTTCGAATCGCTGCCTGCCGACGTGCAGGAAAAAGCGCGGTGGATGGAAAGCCACATGACCGAAGTCCTGGACGGCGTCCCCTGCAACGCCGAGCCGGGTCAGACCGCCAGGAGGACCTTTGACGTCGAGCTCACATCCTTGCGCCAACGTGAGCAGGCCAAATTGGCGGAACTTCACGAACTGGGCGAAACCATGAGCATCGGCTCGCTGCAGAGACTGCGCCATGCCTACGAGAAAAAGGGCATCCTGGGGCTGGTCGACCGGCGACTCATCCGCCAAACGCCCTTGGCAGGCCGGACTGACCAGCGGGTGGTCGACGCCATTCTCTCAGTGCTGGAAGCCAACACCCATCAGTCCTCCGGAACCGCAGACCGCCTGGTGCGCCAAGTACGCAAGCAACTCGAAGCCGATCACGGACCGGACGTTGTTCCGTTGCCGTCGAGGGCCACCTTCCACCGCCTCATCGGCAGGCTTGCCGAGGGGCGCCACGCCACCGGATCAGCCCGCACCCGGCGGACCCTTGCCCAGCAGCCGGAGGGGCCGTTTGGTGCCGTCCATCCGGTCAGGCCCGGGGAACTCATGCAGATTGATTCCACTCCCCTGGACATCGCCGTCGAACTCGCCGACGGCGTCATCGGGCGGGTCGAACTGACCGCGATGGTCGACATCGCCACCCGAAGCATCCCCGCGGCCGTGATCCGTCCCACGACAAAGGCAGTCGACGCGGCCCTGCTGCTCGCCCGCTGCCTGACCCCGGAACTCATGCGCCCAGGCTGGGCGGCCGCAGCGTCGATGGCCGCCTCCGCCCTGCCCTACCGGTCGATGAAATCCATCGACGAACGACTCCACAATGCCGCGGCGAAACCGGTCATCGTGCCCGAAACGATCGTCTGCGACCACGGCAAGGCCTACCTCTCCAACACCTTCAAAAGCGCCTGCCGCAGCCAGGGAATCAGCCTCCAACCAGCCCACCCCGACACTCCCACCGACAAGCCCGTCATCGAGCGGACCCTGCAGTCCATCGGCACACTCTTCGCCCAGTACGTCACCGGCTACCTCGGCTCCTCCGTCGAACGTCGAGGCAAGAACGCCGAACACCAGGCCGTTTTCTCACTGCTGGAAATCCAGGACCTCCTCGACGAGTGGATCGTGACCGGCTGGCAAAACCGCCCCCACGACGGACTGCGGGACCCCTTCACCCCCTCCCGCGTGCTGACACCTAACGAAAAGTACGCGGCCCTGCTGGCCGTCAGCGGCTACGTCCCGGTCCCCCTCGGGGCAGAGGACTACCTCGAACTGATGCCCGCTGAAACCCGGGTCATCAACAGCTACGGCGTGAAAATCCGCCACCGCGTCTACGACACCGAAGAGCTGAACCCCTACCGCGGACAGAAATCCGGGATGAAAGCCCTCAAGGACCTGTGGGAGGTCAGGTACGACCCCTACGATGCCGGTTGCGTCTGGATCCGCAACCACCACGACGGCGGATGGATCACCGCCTACTGGCGCCAACTCTCCGCCTCTCCCCAACCCTTCGGGGACGACATCTGGAACTACGGACGCCAAATCGTCGCCCAACGCGGCATCACCAGCCCCTCCGAGGAAACCATCAAGGCCGCCGTCGACAAGCTGCTCGACAAAGCCTCGCCGCCAGCGCCGCAACGGAAGAGAACACGGAAGGACCAACGAGCAGCCGCCCGCAACACCGCCGCAGCGACTGCCCAACGCCCGCGCACCGATCAACCACCACTGAAACCGGCCCCGCAGCCCGAAACAGCTGCCGGATCATCGGCGGCACAAGTCGCTGAAGCCCCGAAGCTGGCGAAGATCATCCCGCTGAAGATCTATGACCCACAGAAGAAGGCCGACGAATGGTGGTAGAAGCAGCAGAGCTCCCCAGCACCAGCCGCGCGCCGACCACCACCCTGCAGGGTTGGCGGAGCTTTGTCACTTCCGTCGCACCAACGATCGCCCTGCCCGATCCGGTGGCGTTGGTGTCGATGAACGCCACGGAGCGGGAACGCTACGACGAGCAGCGCATCAGCTACCACTCCGAACTCGTGATCGTCGAAACCTCAACCGTCCGTTCCATCACCAACCAGGGACGGCTGTTGATGATGCTCAACCAACGCGAAATCAGCGCCCGCCGCGGACTCGTAATCTCCGGCCCCTGGGCCTCCGGCAAAACCACCGCCATCAAACTCCTCGGCAAAACCCACGAACTCCTCATCCGGCGCAAGTACCCCAACCAAGACCGTATTCCCGTCGTCTACATCACCACCCCGCCGAAAGGCTCCCCCCGGAAACTGGCCAGCGAATTCGCGAACTTCCTCGGCCTTCCCCAACGCCCGCGCCAGAACGTCACCGACATCGCCGACGCCGTATGCCAGGTCCTCAGCAACGCCAAAACAGACCTCGTGATCGTCGACGAGATCCACAACCTCAACCTGGCCACCAGCGCCGGCGAAGACATGTCCGACCACCTCAAATACTTCACCGAACACATGCCCGCCACCTTCGTCTATGCCGGCATCAACGTCGAAAACTCCGGCCTGTTCACCGGGCTCAGAGGCCGGCAGATCTCCGCCCGCTCCGTACTGAAAACCACCGGCCCGTTCCCGCCCACCGAGGAATGGGACGCCCTCGTGGCCACCCTCGAAAACGGCCTGCGCCTGCACCACCACGAACGCGGCACCCTCACGGACCAGGCCCAGCATCTGCACTACCGCACCGGCGGTAGCATCAGCAGCCTCTCCCACCTGATACGCCAGGCCGCCATCATGGCAATCCTCACCGGCACCGAGAAAATCGACCGCGAACTGCTCAATGAGACCAGCATCGACCACGCCGCGGAATCCCTCGCACCACGCCCACCCGCCGCCACCGCATCCCCACGATGACAACCGCGACTGCCTTCAAGAGCCCCGCCAGGCCGCTGCCCCGCCCTATCCGCCCGTTCATGGACGAGACCACTCCCTCCTTCATCCGGAGGCTCGAAACCGCCAACAAACTTCGGCGTGGCCAGCTCAGAACGCTCCTGAAACGCAGCCGCCGGCCATGGATCGACAGCCTGGCGGTTTGGACGGGCTGCGACCCGGCCGTGATCGTGTTGGCCATGCCCCAACTCGGCATACACGTTCCGGATCCAACCCTGCGGCGGAAGCTGGCCGGACGCCCCACCCGCACAACCCACACCATCGCCTGCCACCGCTGCACCCTCGCCCGCGACGCAGGACGATACGTGGAGATCTATAGCACCCACGAAAAGACCATCTGTTTGCACCATGGCCTCTGGATTGGAGACGGTGTCACCGGCGTCACCGACCAGTTCTCCATCCACGCCAGCCCTGAGATCACCGCGGCCTGGCACCACCACAGGAACCTCATCACCCGGCACGGCCGCCCCGGCGTGCGCAAGGCCTTCCACATCGCCAGCATCATCAACTGGCGCTGGTACGACCAGTTCCAACACTTCACCGCCGCCACGGACACCTACGACCAATTAGCAGCCGACCAGCCACCGCAAGCCACCAGCCATGGCATCGTGGCGGCCTCGCTCTACCCCTCCATCGTCAACCTCACCGCGGCCATGGGATCGCCCCACTGGGCCCAGATCGCACATTCAAGAAGGCCTGACGCCTTCCTGGACAGAGTCAGCGAAGAAGTCACCGAAGGCTGGGTCCCTAAGGGATCCTTCGACCCGCTCCGCCAGTGGATGACCGAAGACTGGCTCCCAGGATTCCGCGGATCCGACACGATTCTCCCGCCCAAACCCCAACGATTGACGCCCATAACGAAATGAGCCTGAACCGGCCCCAAATTCTGTCCCATATAAGGCCCGCTCACCGGGCATTATCTCGGGCCGGTCCTACGGGAATCGGAAGGCCGCGGAAACGCGGCGACCGCGATCCGGAAACTTTGGGTGGCGCTTGCGCCGCTGAACGACCGGCTAACGGGACGACCTGCGGGTCCGGCATCTTCCGAACCGTCCGCCTAGAGCAGGGCTTCCTACTCGTCCTTGCCAATGTTCGTGAACGGTCAGAAGAGCCCTTCACCGCGAAGGACTCTTTCCAAATCTGCGCGGCTGAGACCTGCCGCGTCCACAATCCAGTTCGTGCCATAGCCAGCTTCGCCTGAGGCGCGGACGGCGACACCGAGATCGAGTGCAGCTCGCCTGCAAGCGTCCATTGCCTCGCGCAGTCTGTGCGCAGCTTCCTGCACCGGAAGCCTCATTTCAACGGGCGGCAAATTCAAGCGCACATTCTCGTCATCTACGTTGAAACTCCAGTCTGCGTTCACTGTCTTCCCCAATTTTGGTCGGTCTGAACAAGCACAGGATATGGGAGAACCCGTGGATCGACCGCCGGCCCGGTCCATTCTGCTACCAGACAGACTCGGAAGTGGCCGCGGAGGGGTCCCATTCGCCCCGGTGCTGCCTTAGATCTGGCACATGAACCCCGGTGTTACTCTCAACTTGTGGCCGCCCAGCCGGTAAGGGGAATCACGGGTTGTTAGCGCAAGCGAAACAAGAAGGGCTGGAAGTAGACCCCGGATACTCGCCACCTCGGTTCGTTAGTCAAGTGACTGCATACTCCGCTAAGAGGACGGTCAGACGCTTGATGTAACTCGTTGTTCTAAACCACGGAATAGTCACTGCACCAGCAGCGCCCCGTAACGGGTCGGTGAACCACTGAGTAAGGAGTCCTTTATGGCGAGACTCCCGATAGATGACGGGTTAGGCTCACGCTATGAAGCTTCGGGGCGTTCTTCTGCTTGGGGCAGGCGTTGTTGTGACCGTGTTGGCATTTGCTGTCCTGCTCGGCCGCCTGCCCTGGGTAAGCCGGGCATGTCCAGCAGTCGGTTACGCCTACGTGGGTGATGTGGAGCTGGCCTTTTCCACCCCGCCGGTGTCAGTAGCGGCTTGTTTTGGGGAGGTATGCACTCCTGAGCCGGTGGCGAGAAACCCTGAGGGAAAATGGCTGGTGCCGCAGTCCCCGCCATACCCGAATCCGCCTGTTAGTGTCACTTCGATTTTTGTGGAAGCCGTGGCCACTTCTGGTGGCCGCATAGCCCCGCCAGCTGAGGCTTGGAGCGTAACCAACGCAGGTTTCTGCGATTTGGGTCAACTGTAGTGAGACAAGGGCACTCATTTTGTCTCACTACAGTTGACCCAACCGCCTAAATTCAGGCCCTGATGGTTCAAGTTAGATGAGACAGGACACAGGCGCTTGGCTTCCACAAGTCCAGGTCCAACCAGTCAGCCGGGAAGCCCATGCTGACGTTGGGAGATAGGAGCTCGGTCCCGTCCGGGGCTGGAAGTTCGATGTCGAGCTTTTTGATCTGCGTCTTGAAGGTCAGATGCCAGTTGGAGCCACTGCTGTGCGACCTGAGCATGAACGCCAGGACGGCGGCGTAGATGTAGAGCCTTTGTCGTGGTTTGGGTGTGTTCGTGAAGTCGGAGCCGACCAGGTGAGTCAGAAGGTCGCCGTGGGTGTCGTGTTGCCCGAACGCGATCGGTCGTTTGAAGGCGCGGTTGAAAAGGCGGGACCCGTGCGCGCACGCATTGCGGAAGTCGACCATCATGCGCAGCATCGCCCCAAACCGGCTGGGGTGGGCGAACCCGAACATGCGCGCTACCTCGCGGGCGTCCGGGGTCTGCATGAGCTCAAAGAGATAGGGCAGGTTTCCGAAGCTGAGGACCTCGGTTACGGCCCAGATAGGCACGTCCTGGTGGGGATACTTCAGTAGGTGGTGCTTAAGGAAGTCTTCGTCTTCGGCGCCGGACTTAACCGCGTCCCGCCAGGTCGTGGTCCACGCATCGAACTTTGTACGTTTGCCAAGGGATTGATCTCCGCTGAGCTGGTCGCAACTGCGCGCCTCGAGGAATTGCTTGTCCGCGTGGGCTGCAACGTTCTTCGCCGCGAGCGTGTGGGCCATGGCTGCCCTCAAGCGAACTTCGAAGTCCAGCAGGCCTTCCTGGCAGACCCGGGCCAGCTTGAAGTCGAAAGCTTCCAGCTTCAGGACGTGCTCAATGCTCGCCCCGGCTATGTAGTCATCGGAACGGTATTGGTGCAGACGCGCATCGATCTTTTCAGGTGGAAGCAGCCGCCGGAAAACGTACCGGTACGCGCCAGAGCGGAAGTAACCAACACGGGTGAGGAAGTTAAGCGCTGCGGTGGGGTCAGGAATGGCGAGGCCACGGGCTTCGAGTTGTCCCAGTAGCTCGTCGCGCTCTTTAAATTCCTTCGTATACTCCACGCATCACCGTATGTCGCTTAATGAAAATTGCCCCCTTGAGCCGGAGCTCAGAGGGGGGCAATGTCTGATGGCAAAAATGTAACACATTTACCCGGGTAGCGGGTAAACGCCCTCGTTTAGGGTTGCCACGTCAAGGTGAAGGGCGTCCGGGGCGAGGTCGGTCGGGTGACGCTTCAAGCGGTCGCAACGTCGGTTACCGCTGGAACTTTCGGCAACTGATGGCCCAACGTAACCTCTGGAAAACCACCGAGTTCCTCCCCCTCCTCAAAGCGCGGGGCATCAACCTCTCCAACGCCCAGGTCCACCGGCTCGTCACCGGAACACCCGAACGCATCCCTGCCCAGACTTTCGCGGCCCTCTGCGACATCCTGGAATGCACGCCCAACGACCTGTTCGAACCCTTCGTGCAGATGCGTGCCGCCAAGACCGCCAATGCCCCAAAAAGGCCGGAAGACCTGGGAATCGCACCCGGCGCACCGAGCGCCCGCCGGATCCGCGTGCTGCCACCGGACGAGGATGCCTAGGCCCCGAAAAGCCGGGGTCTCCACTTTCGCCATTATGTTCGCTGCCGCGGCAGGAGCCCGTGTGCGGCGACGTCTTCGAGTGCTGAAAGCTCACCGCCGCCCGTGCCATCAGCGTCGACGAGGGATTTCTCTACACAGATCTTGAATGGGTCCAGCAGGTGCTCGAAGCTACCGGAGGCGGTGTGGACGTCATCATCAACGGTGCCGGTGCCAACCTGGCGGAAGCCATGGGATGTCTGAAACCAGGAGGCTGGATCGTCGTAGTGGGCTCAACTGCCGGGAGCACGGTCAGGACCGAAGTCCCGGACCTCTATTTCGGGCAATATCGATTCTCGGGCGAACCTTGGAAGCCCTGATGATTTTGCGCAGATGCTCGATCTGGTCGACAAGCACCAGATCCGCCCGCTTATCGACTCCGTCTACCCGCTGTCGGAGGTCGCCGAGGCGCACCACCATCTCGAATCCAGAAAACATCTTGGGAAGCTCGTCCTAAGCCTTGGCTAAAGATGTTCGCGCTGTGACGACCGCGAGGCCGGCGTTTTCCTAGAACCTTAGCGGACGAGGTTTAGTGCAACATTGACGATGGATTCTTCGTCGATGCCGTGGATCCGGTAGGCGTCCTGCAGATCAGAGGACTGGCCGAAGTCCTTCACTCCCAGGGAGATGGTTCGGTCGCCGCGGGCTCCGGCCAGGAAGGACAAGGTGTGGGGGTGTCCGTCCTGGACGGTGACGAGGGGCGTGGGGGCGTGCCGGGGAAAGAGGGCGTCAATGATGTCGAATCCGCTCCCGGTGGTTCCTTGGTTGAGTGAGTTGCGGCGCTGGAGGGATTCGAAAACCAGGTCGGGGCTGGTTAGGCAGACGACGCCGGCGGTGATTCCGAGCACCTTCAGCCGCTCGGCTGAGGCGATGACTTCCGGCATCATTGCCCCGACGCCGACAAGCGTGACGCT
Source organism: Arthrobacter sp. 10N418 (assembly GCF_056394725.1). Lineage (NCBI taxonomy): Bacteria > Bacillati > Actinomycetota > Actinomycetes > Micrococcales > Micrococcaceae > Arthrobacter > Arthrobacter sp. 10N418. Next base: position 5,079 of record NZ_JBFTIK010000044.1, on the reverse strand, counting down.
GTCCTCGGCCGGGTTGTGGTCGGTCAGCCGGTATCCGCCGGCTACTGCGTGCCGACGGCGCCGCTCGAGCAGCACATCGTCCGCCGGCATGGCAGACAGGGACTGGTCCAGCGGACGCGTAGTCAGTCGGAAGTAGGCCGAGCGTCCGCCGGGAACACCGATCCGGCTCATGGCTTCGAGCATGCACCACTCGAGATCCTGGGCGAAGGCGGGCTCCCAAGCGGTGCACTCGGGTTGCTCCAGGCCGATGGACGGAGTGGTGATGGACTGGTGCGCCCCGCCCTCCGGTGCAAGGGTGACTCCCGAAGGCGTTCCGATCAGGATCGACTGGCCACCGGCATACATGCCGAAGGACCACGGTTCGAGGGCGCGGGCCACGAACGGGTCGTAGATGGTGGCGATGGGGATGAGCGGCTGGCCCCAGCGGCTCCAGGTCGTTCCGAGTTCTGAGGCCAGACCCACGAGATTGGTTTCGGCGATGCCGAGTTCGATGTGCTGGCCGCGGGAGTTTTCAACCCAGCGGAGGACTCGTTCGGGGTCGTCGGTGAACCAGTCCCGGCGTTCACCGACGGACCACACTCCGGTCTTGTTGATCCAGCCGCCGAGGTTAGTGGAGGAGGCAACATCGGGGCTGCAGGTGACCACACGGTGGGCCACCTCCGGCGCGGCCCGTTTCAGGTCAGAGAGGAACCGTCCCAATGCGGCTTGGGTGGAAATTTTGTCGCCGTAGCCCCATGGAAGGGACACCGGGACCGGGACTGACGGGGCCGGGGCGAGTTGCGGGCGACTGAGCCGGCCGGCTGCCTCGGCGCATACCCGGTCCTCGACGGTGCCGGGCTGGAACTTGCGCCAGGGGTCCGATAGATCCATCCCGGAGGTCTCCGCCAAGGTTTCCATCTGATCCTTGGTCAGGAGTGCTGAGTGGTTGTTCGGGTGGCCTTCGGTGGCAAGGCCGCGGCCCTTGATGGTGTAAGCGAAGATGACGGAGGGCCTGCTGCGGTCGACCTGCTTGTAGGTGTCCAGCAGCAGTCCGATGTCATGTCCGCCGAGGTCGCGGACCGCCGCGGCCTGCTGCGCAGCGTTGAGTGAGCGCAGCAGGGTTTCCATGGCCGGGGTGCAGCCGCTGGCGCAGAGGCGGTCGAAGATCTCCGAGTGGGGGGACCGGAGCATCCGCTGGTATTCCCCGTTCGGCATGGCCTCCAGGCGGCGCTGCAGATCCACACCGCCTGGACGGGTGAAGAGTTCCTGTACGCGGGTCCCCCACTTGCGGGTCAGGACCTGCCAGCCGGCGGCTTCGAACATGCCCTGCAGGCGCAGAATCTGGGAGTCGGGGACCACCCGGTCCAGGGACTGTCGGTTCAGGTCAACGATCCAGAGCAGTTCGCCGAGTTTCACCACGGTTGGGTCGGCGACGGCTTCCCAGATGGCGCCTTCGTCCAGTTCGGCGTCGCCCAGGAGCCCGATAAAGCGGCCGGATTTCCGCGAATCGGCGTACCTGTCGCGGACGAAGCGGTGTGACATGGCGGCCCAGATGGTGGCCGTTGCCCCGATGCCCACGCTGCCGGTGGAGAAATCCACCGTGTCAGGGTCCTTTGACCGGCTGGGGTAGCTCTGGAGGCCGCCCTTCTGCCGAAGCGTTCCGAGTTTCTCTTCGTCCAGGTCGTCCAGAAGGTAATTGAGGGCGTGCAGAACGGGGGAAGCGTGCGGCTTGACGGACACACGGTCCGCCTCAGTCAGCTCGGAGAACCAGAGCGAGGTCATGATCTCCACCATGGAGGCGCTGGAGGCCTGGTGTCCGCCGACTTTGATTCCACTGGCGTTGGGGCGCCCCCGGTTGGCGGCATCCACGATGGCGACGGCCGTCCACCGGACCCGCCGGGCGATGTTCTCCAGAACGGCTGTCCGGGAATCTGCTTCCTCCGGGGCTGCGGCGCCCCAGGGCCGGGATGTCACCTGAGCGTCTTCCACCTTCATGACGGTCTCCTGTACAAGTAAGCGTTCGGCGCTTAATGCTCCTCACGGCGGTGAACAAGGTCGATTGCCCCTTGCTCGGGATGTCCCGGATGAAGTTACATCACGGAATTAACTAAGAATAACTTCTCAAATGCTAGCCGAGGGCAATCGAACTGAGAAGAGCTTCGCAGTAGATTCTGGGGTATCTTGGAGGCGTGCACAAGCCTGCTAGATCTCCTCGAGCCGATGCGGTGAATTCCAGGCAGAAGCTCCTGGATGCTCTGGGGCGTCTTCTCGAACACCAGGGCCTGGATGTCACGCTGCCGGAACTGGCGCGGGAGGCCGGGGTCTCAAGCGCTACCGCTTACCGGCATTTCGATGACGTCGAAGAAGTGCGGGCGGAGTTCTACAACCGAATATTCGATCGGGTCATTAGGGCGATTGAGGAGCTGACCGAGAGGTACACCGGATTGGATCTCTTCCATCGGGTCTGCCAGACCTGGGTGGAGCTGGAGCTTCCTTGGTCCCGCGCGGCTACGTATATCCGCAGTGCCGAAGGCATTCTGGAGCGGGTCCAGCGCGGTGAGCGCCTGAGCTCCTCGTATCACCGGCTGGTAACCGGAGTGCTCGATCAGCTCATCGCGGCAGGCGTGATCCCTGCGCAGGACACCGATTACGCCGCCCTGCTCTGGCTGACGATCTTCGATGAGCGGGTCTTCGTCGATCTGCATACAGCCAAGGGGATGGAGTCCTACGAAATCAGCCACCGCCTCGGCACGTCACTGTTGGCTGTCCTGAAGCAGGGCGACCATTACCTTGCCTAGCCACCGTTAGGAGACGCGACGGAACAGGGCTGCGAGAGCTTGGCCTCCACCGATGCATATCGTGACGATGCCGAGCTCAAGGTCCCGGCGGGCCAGATCTTTTGCGACCCGCAGGCTCAAAATCGCGCCCGTTGCGCCGACGGGGTGACCAAGTGCGATGGCTCCACCGTAGGGGTTTTGTCTTTTCTGGGTCGAGTTTGGCATCGCGGATGACGGCAACGGCCTGGGAGGCAAAGGCCTCGTTGAGTTCGATCGTGTCGATGCCCGCCGGTGTTGTGCCGGTCTGTTCGAACAGTTTCTTCAGGGCAAGAACGGGTGCGTAGCCCATCAGCCCCGGCTTGAGGGCAGCGGTGGCGACCGACTCCAGTGTGACCAGCCCGGTGAGCCCGCACCTTGGGGCCGTACTCGGCGCAAAGGGTCCTGCGCGGCTGGTCTTCTTTTCATTGCTTTGCAGCTGATGGGCTCCGGCAACGCCTGGGGCGCCGCAGCCCCGGAGGAAGCAGATTCCCGGACAGCCGTTCTGGAGAACATCGCCCGGCGGGTCCGGTGGACGGCCGTCGCCATCGTGGATGCCGCCAACCGGGGGCGCCCCAACGCCAGTGGAGTCAAAGTCGGCGGACACCAGGCCTCCAGCGCCTCCATGGTGGAGATCATGACCTCGCTCTGGTTCTCCGAGCTGACTGAGGCGGACCGTGTGTCCGTCAAGCCGCACGCTTCCCCCGTTCTGCACGCCCTCAATCGCCACCATCTACGACCCGTTCGTGGCCCGCGCCCTCGAACCGTGGTCCTTCGGCATGTATTCCGGTGGCCAGTCGATCCTGATCGGAACGCCTTCGGGAGTCACCCTTGCACCGGGCGCACCAGCCCATCACCACTCCGTCCATCGGCCTGGAGCAACCCGAGTGCACCGCTTGGACGCCCACCTTCGCCCAGGCTGTGGCATGGCCAAGGATGTGCGCGACCGGCGGCGCGAGCGGATGGACGGAAAACCCGAATCTCCGGTTGTCGCTGACCGTAAACCCTGCATCGGTGATCGCCTTAAGCGTTTCCCTGTTCGGGTGGCAGCCGCCGGATACTTGCTTCCAGAACGGGGTCAGGAAGTCCTCCGCCACGGCAAAGACCCCATGTCGGAGCGGACATGCTCATAGAAGGCCAGCACCCCACCCGGCCGCAGGACCCTGCGCGCCTCAGCCAGGGCCGCGGACTGCTCAACGACGCTGCACAAAACAAGACTGGTGACCACCGCGTCAGCACTGGCATCGGCAGCAGGGACAGCCTCCGCGGCCCCGGCAACGACGATGACCGGAACCGGAGCAGACACTGCCCTGTTTGCGGCCAAAGCGCGCAGGTAATCATCAGGCTCCACCGCCAGAACCTCCGTGACCGTGGCGGGGTAAAGCGCGAACGCGGACCCGGCCCCGGCCCCTATCTCGACGACCCGGCCATACAAACTACTCAGCAGATCCCGGCGGTGCTCAGTAACGCCCCCTCGGTTCATGCCTTCAACCGCCCGGGCATAGGCGCGGGCAAAGCGGGGATGCTGCAGCCCGCCGGCCCAGCAGGAGCCGGTGGGCCCGGGAGGGTCATTGTGCACCGCCCGCATGGTAGCTGCCCAGGGCTGCGAAACCCCGCCCGACATCCTTCTGAAAAAGCATCCTGACGGCCCTGCCATCGCCACACCCTTGGACTCCAGTCCCCCCGCTGCAGGACCAACCACCGGCCACACTCCCCTCCCTGACGAAGGCAGCACCAGCCGTCAAGACCGGCCCGGCCCTACTAGCCATGCACCGCAGACAGCCTCAGCCCGGAAAGGTATCGTAGGGTCATCCCAAACCCACGGAGGACGTTATGGATAACGAGAACCTTCACCAACAGGACATTCCGGACCGCGTGCGTTCCAGCACTCCTAGCACGTCCAGGCCGGACTCGACCGCGAAATCGAACGCCACATCGACACTTACGCCGACCGGTCAAAAGCCGACATCACTAAACGCATCGAGGAACTCGACCACGAATGGGACGTCGAACGGCTCCTCGACTCAATGCCTCGTCCCTGGCCTTCATCGGCACGGTACTGGGAGCGACAACCAACCGGAAATGGCTGCTGCTCCCAGCAACTGTCCTGGCATTCCTGTTCCAGCACGCCGTCCAAGGCTCAAAAGACAGGTTCATGGTCAATTCTCCTGTAAAGGGCGCCTTCAGGATCACCCGGCAAGCGGTCCGTGGGCCAGCCGACGTGTTTGTCAGGGCGGACCAGTACGGGGCCGTTTTCGGCCACGCCGCGCAGTTTCGCCCAGTCGCA
>NZ_JBFTIK010000043.1:0-8601 GCF_056394725.1 Arthrobacter sp. 10N418 | reverse complement strand
TGGGCCTACAAGAACGCCTACGACTCCAGCGACCACCGCACCCAGACCCTCACCGGCTGGCTAGACTTCTACAACCACCGCCGCAACCACAGCGCCCTCGGAGGACGACCACCCATCAGCAGATGTAACCAACCTGCCGGCTGAGTACAACTAGGCGGCGCGCGGCCTCCGCCGGCGGGCGGGAGGCCGGCCTGGAAGTCCGCCGACCTGCGGGTGGCGAAGGCGCGCAGGCGGTGGCACACCGGAGTACTTCCGGGATCTTTGCGATCCCGGATCAAGACCCCAGCTGGTCGCGGCGGCGAGTCAGGTATGCGGCCTCGGCGGAGTTGCCCGCAAGTTCGATGGCGTTGTCGTAGGCCGTGCGCGACTCCTGGCTTCGGCCCAGCCGCCGCAACAGGTCGGCGCGGGTGGCGTGGTAGGCGTGATATCCGGCCAAGTCGTCTTCAAGCCGATCGACAGTCGCCAGTGCCACGTCCGGCCCGTCAAGCTCGGCGACCGCGATGGCCCGGTTGAGCGCAATGATCGGCGACGGGTCGAGATTGACCAGCTGGTCGTAGAGGGCGACGACCTGTGACCAGTCGGTGTCGCGTATGTCGCGGGCAGAGGTGTGCACGGCGTTGATCGCGGCGAGGACCTGGTAGGGACCCGGAGCCATTCCGGTGGCCAGACGCCCGCGCACCAGGCGATGGCCTTCGGCGACCAGCGCCGAGTCCCATGCCCCACGGTCCTGCTCGTCGAGGGTGACGAGCTCGCCGCCTGCCGATATGCGGGCGGGGCGGCGGGCCTCGGTGAGGAGCATCAGGGCCAGCAGCCCGGCCACCTCGCCGTTCTCCGGCAAGAGGGCGCGGACCAGGCGAGCGAGCCGGATCGCCTCGGCGGTCAGGTCGGCGCGAACGGGGTCGGTGCCGGAGCCGGTCGCCAGATAGCCCTCATTGAAGACCAGGTAGAGCACGGCGAGTACGCCCGTGACGCGTCCCTGGAGATCCTCCGCGGACGGCACCCGATAAGGGATGCGAGCCGCCTTGATCCTGGCCTTCGCGCGGGTGATCCGACGCCCCATCGTGCCCTCCTGCACGAGGAAGGCCCGCGCGATCTCGGGCATGGTCAGCCCGCCGACCATGCGCAGCGTCAGCGCGACGCGGGCGTCCATCGCGAGCGCCGGGTGACAGCACGTGAAAATCAACCGGAGCCGATCGTCGTCGATGGCGCCGGGAGGCTCGGGCGGGTCGTCGCCGAACACCAGCTGAGCCTCCTTGTGTTTGCCGTCGCGCTTGTTCTCGCGCCGGATTCGGTCGATGGCCTTGCGGTTGGCCGTGGTGGTCAGCCAGGCGCCGGGCTTGGGGGGTATGCCGTCGGACGGCCACCGCCCGAGGGCAGCCGCGAACGCCTCTGCCGCCGCCTCCTCTGCGATGTCGAGGTCGCCGAATCGCCTGGTCAGGGAGGCGACAACGCGCGCCCAGTCCCGGCGGTGGGCCTGGATGATTGCCTCGCTGACGTCGACGACGCTCACAGGAACGGCCGCACTTCGACCCTCCGGTTGCAGGCCTTCGAGCCCTCGGCGGCGAGCTTGAGCGCCACGTCGAGATCGGGGGCCTCGATGATCCAGAAGCCGGCCAGGTACTCCTTCGACTCCACGAAGGGCCCGTCGGTGAACACCGCATCCTTGCCCCGGTTGTCAATGACGGTGGCCGTGTCGGGAAACCCGAGGCCGCCGGCGAAGACCCAGTGGCCCTCGGCCTGAAGCCGATCGTTGAACACGTCAATGGCAGCCATCTCGTCCGAGGGGGCGAGGTCGAGCTTGTCGTGAAGCACGGAAACCAGAAACTGCATCTCAAATCATCTCCTGTGGTTTGGGGCGCCCCTCGTGGGCAGCCACTCACCCCTACTACGAACAACGCTGCCCCGATCGGACAGCAACACTCGGATTTCCACCGACATCCGTAGTGGTTTTCACACTAGAGGCCGATGCCGCTTCCCCACCAGTGCCCGCGCCGTCCCGGAATTGTCCCGGGGAGCGCTCTCACGAAAGCCCAATGCAGCGGGAGTGGCGCGTTGGGTCGTAAGCTACCGTGATAGTCGTAGGAATTGTTCAGATGCCGGGATGGCGGCTGTAAGCGTGCAGACACCGTCTTCAGTTTTTCCTCTTATTTGCCAGTCGGAGTGAAGCACGGATTATCCCGTGGAGGCGACGGCGAAGAGACCGCAGATGCCGAGCAGGTATAGGACAAGGACGGTGAGGGAGTCCGTTCCCATGCCCAGGACTTTCCGCCGGGGGCGGAGGATCAGCCCGAGCATGTAGGTCAGGGTGAGCAGGATGGCCAGGGCCGTGAGGTAGATGTCAGTTGACTGGGCTTGGGGCAGTACGGGTTTCCCGGAGATCAGGACGGCGACGAGGAAGAGGACGGGCAAGAAGGCGTTGCCTCCGAAGATGTCACTGAATGCGAGCTTGTAGTCGCCGTGCTTTACCGATGCCAGTCCCGTGGAAATTTCCGGCAGCGAAGTCGCCAATGCCAGGAACGTGGCACCGAAAAGTACACCGGAAAGACCGATGTGCCCGGCGATCGCTTCCCCGCTTCGCTCGAGTGCCACGCCTGCAGCGAGCGTGACTGCGGCGGCGATCAGGAAGACGGTGACGGAACGGGCGGTGCTTGGGGTGTTCCCGCCCTTCGTCGCCTGGGGTTTGCTGTGCCCACGGGGCTTGCTTTGGCTGTCAGGGGCGTGCCCCTGTTCATGCCACGGCAGGGACTTCTGTGACCGCCGGACCAGGATCAGACCGAGCCCCCAGATCACCGCGATCAGCACTGCGGCGGGGGTGAGCCGGAACGCCACAAGAGAGCCGGGCATCTGGCTGCCGGCAATCACGACACCGAGCACTCCAATGACCGTGATGGCCTCGATGACAAGGGTCAGGGATGCCGCCCGATAGCTCAAGGGCTCGCCACCCTTCGTGCCAAAGAGGTCGAGGATGGCGAGCACGACCGTCTGGATCGCGATTCCGCCGAGGATGTTCCCCACTGCCACGCCGATGTTCCCCGACGAGGCAGCGCTCACGGTGATCGCGACCTCCGGCAGATTCGTCGCCACGGCCAGCAGTATCAGTCCGCCCAGGGCGGAACCGAGGTGCAGCCTGACGTCAAGGACATCGGTCTGACGCGACAGTTGAACGCCGGCCACCCAAATAGCGGCTGCGGCCCCAACAAAAATCAGCAGCAAAAACATCAACGGTAGCGATTCCACCTGCGCTCCCTTCACCCAGCATCAATTGCCGTCCCGACCGGTTTTGTACTCCAAGAATAACTTGCGTTAGCGCAAATAACAGTTGGCTTAGCAGTTGATCCGCGGACGAAATCGACAGGCCGGCACCTGCCACCCGTCTGTGCCGTCGCGCAGCGGCGGGGGAGTTGGAACGATCATTGCCGGCAGCTTGGGCGGCGGCCCTGGAATCAGGGGCCGTCACGTGCGGAGCTCGATGGCGAACCGGCCGTCCTCGGTGCCTTCGCCGCCGTCGGCCTCCGCAAATGCGCTCATGCCAAGCGCCGCAAGCCCGCGCAGCTCTTCCGGCATTCGTCCTATCACCGCTGCAACGGCCTGCCGCCGGTGTTCCAGGACGGTGTTGACCAAAGACTCGCCCCCAGGTGTCAGGGACAGCGCACGGTACCGCTTGTCCCCGGAAGAATCGCGCCGGACGATCAGCCCGGCATGGACCAGCCGTTCGCACATGCGGGTGGCGTTGGAGGGATGTACCCCCAAGTGGCTGGCTACGGCGCCGGGATTCTGCGGTCCTTGCTGCGCCATCAGAACCAGCACACGCAGTTGGGGGCTGGTTACCACGTCTTCGACTTCGATCACCGACTGCGCCACGACACGTAGCAGTACGTTGGCGGCCCGCAGGACCGCATCGATCTGGGCGTCGGCGCTGCCGGCTTCGATTTTGTCCACGGACCCCAGTATCGTCCCGGTACTTCCTGGCCGCAAAGTGGCCTGCGGCATGCCTTTGGGGTCCTGGGGGAGTGGGCTGGAATCGACGATATTGCGTCAGATGCGATAGCCCGCGCACGAGGACGAGCGCTCCCCGGCCGGGCCTCGGCAGGGGCGAAAGTATATTCATGACGAGGAACGGTGTTGCCGTTCGGACGCGGCTAGGCCTCTCAGTGCCTCACACGGTCGGGCCGGTGCCGTTTGCGGCCCGACCACCGCGAGGGGCCAGGCTCATGGCGACCGTCACCGTGTCACCGTCGCCGAACCGCTCCTGCGTGCGGACGTTTTTCTTCACCGGCAGCACGTACTCGCCGTTGTGCGGCAGCAGCGAGGTCTCCCATTCGGTGCCACCGATTCGCACGCGCACCGGGATGGCGCCCCACCCGTAGGTGACCGCAGCCGCCTCGGCCCGGACGTAGTCACATACGTCCGCCGGCAGCGACAACCAGTAGAACGGCGCCGGACCACGCCATTCGAACAATTCCGCGCTGAAGGTCGTGTCCACGTCACGCAACGCTAGTGGTGGCACGTCGCGATATCAACGTCTTTTGCTGCGCATCGAGCTGAATTGGAAAAAGCGTTGAAACCGCGGAGAAACACACAGCGACCGCCAAGCTTGGAACTCCACGGGGAGGGCCTGGATGCTGCATCTGATGAGATACGCAGAGTACAAGCGGGAACGGCACTTATCCGTCTGAGTCCTATTTGCTGGGCGTTTCAACGGATTAGGTTCCCGCTATGGGCCGAGCGGTCACCACCACTCAGGCTGCTTCATTTCCGCATTTGCCAGGGGCGTATCCTTCAGAGTGAGAAGTCGGCCGCGCGCGGTAGGCGTGCGGGTTTTTTGTCGTGCACGGTATTTAGGGGGATGTCGTGGAGGGTGGGAGTGGTGGCAGCCGAATCAGACTGAGCCCACGTGTCCGGGTCGCGCTGAGAGTGTTCCTGCTGGTTGTGCTGATCATTCTTTCTGTGGGCGTGGCCAGCGGTGTCCTTTCGTACTCGGTGGTGGCGGTGGCGATAACCGGCCTCCTCGTGGGTCAGTTCTCCAGCGCAGATCGTAAGCCTCCGGCCGACGTCGAGGGACGTCTTGGCTGGTGGAAACGCAGGGAACGTGGGGCCTTATATACGGCCTGGTGGGTACTCATACTGTTCGCCGGTGTGCTGATTAGAACGCTTTCCGTCGACGGCGCGTCCTGGCGAACAGCCTTGATGTTGGGCATCATGGCTTTCCCGCTCTGGGTAATTCTCCGCAAACCTCCTGCACGTCCTTGGGACCCTGGCCGGCTTACGAAGTAACTGGCCGGCCAGCGCACTTGCGTGACGAACGCTTCAGGCACGGGTCTTATCTGGGTGAAGTGGGCTTCGTCGCGTAGCCGGCCATCGGGATCGCCGCATCGGCGGCGTGTTTGTGGATGACTTGGTAGCTGTAGCCGAGTGCGTTTGCGACCAGGGTTGGTGGCAGTTCCTCGATGAGGCTGCGCAGGGCGGTGTTCCGTGCGCCGCCGGGATCGATCCCGAGGGCGCGGAGTTGGCTCATCATCGCGTCGGCGTGGATGTGCTGGCCCGGGAGTGTGCCAGGGAAGAGCCACTGGCTCGCGGCGTTGCCGGTCTGCTGGTTGGGCCGGTCGTGCAGGTAGTCCCAGAACATGGGGGCGATCTGGGCGGGGACCAGGACGGGGGTGTTGCCCAGGCTCAGGTGCAGACCCTCGGGCAGGGCTTGAAGGTCCGCGCATTTCAAAGCGGCGATCTTGCCGACCGGCTGGCCAAAGAGCAGCAGGATCAGCCCCGCGACCCGGAATCCCAGGGGCGCTGACGTCGATTCGATGCAATGCCGGATCAGGGTGAGGCGTTGTTGTTGGGTGATGAGCGGCATGGTGGCGGCGTAGCGGTGCGGTATCTGAAGCCTGCCGATTTCCTTGTTCTTGATCTGCCAGACGAGGAAGGTGCGGATCACGTAACGGGTCGTGGGCCCTTCGCTCAGATATTGGTTCAGGTGCGTCTGCCTCAGGCCCTGGATGGCAAGTCCGTGCTCCGCGTGCAGCCACCTGAGGAACTTCCCGGTTTCAGTGATTTCCTGTTTCGCGGAGCGGACGGCGGTGTTCAGCGATTTTCCCGGACTGGCCATTTGGCGGAGGCGATTGAGGTGGTGCCATCGGGCGAACCGTTCGATCGGCGCCTGTATGTGCGGTGTTTCGGAGAGGGCCTGGATGCGGGCCGTCAGCCATGCTTCGAAGGCGGCGAGTCGGCGGTCGCGGGCCGGAAGCATGCCATGGTGGACGAGCAGCTCGCGAAGGTACTCCACTGAGCGGGAGGCGGGCAGCGCGTCAAAAGATTCGTGAGTGAGGGCGATGCTTCGGGTGCCGAGACCGGTGAGGAGTTCTTTGGTGTTGGCCCCGCGCATCCAAGTGTAGATGCTCTCGGGCCTCGCCGCGTCGGCGAGCACTCCGATGAGGCGTTTGAGGCGCAAGTCTGGGGGAGTGTGGGGGTGGAGCAGGGCATCCAGGTCGGAGCGGAGGACGCAGCGGATGCAGTGGCCGGCGCGGAATCGTTCGGTTTCGGTGCCGCAGCTCTGGCAGCTCATGTTAGTGGTTATGCCCGCGCAGTCCCTGCAGATGTCGGCGCCGTCGGCGGTCCTGCCGGGGAGCAGCCTGTCTTTGCCGCAGCCGGGGCAGGTTCCGCGCGTGCGCAGTGCGGTGGTGAAGCAGATCCCGCAGATTGGTCCGTCGGGCCAGGTCACCCGGATCTTGGCGGCCATGCGTCCGCATCGGGCGCACCGGTGGTCGCCGGGGGACCGGGGCCGGCCGCGGGTCCCGGGCTTAGTCGTCGTCAAGGATCCGGGCCCTGACAGGCTTGTATGCGTCAGCGAACCTGACCACGTTTTCCCCGGACGCGGCGGCCTGTTTCTGGCGTTTGGTCCTAGCGTCGGTGGCCGTAAAGGTGAACAGCTCGTTTGCCTCGACTCCGAAGATGTCACAGAGGGCGGCAAGGAGCTGGAAGGAGATCCGTTCGGGGTTCTGGCTGACCATGCGGTAGATCTGTGATTCGGAGAGGGTGATGCCTCTCTCGCGCAGAGGTGCCACGAGTTCGCGGGTGTTGCGCATGCCATGCCGGGCCATGAGCTCACGGGCCCGCCACCGGTACTCGATGTCTCGTTTCATTGTCTTTCCTCCTTCGGCCGGACGGCCCTGTCAATCATGCCTTCCAGCACACGGTTGAGCTCACTCGTCTGATAATCGCTGGAGACGGCCGTATAGAGGGATGTCGTCGATGCGTGTTCATGGCCGACCTGCCGCTGGACGAAGATGTGGTCGAAGCCGAAGTGCTCAAACAGATGGGTGACATAGGACCGGCGCAGGGAGTGGATGTCCAGGCCGGGCGGATAACCGAGCTCATCGATGTAGTCCCGGAAGCGGCGGTGCAGGTTGGACTTGGGAACCGGCAGCCCGTTCGCCGTGGGAAAGACCTCTGGCACCGCCGGTGCCAGCCACGGCAGTCCGGTCCTGATCCAGATGTCCACGACGGCCGGGGACCAGTCAAAGACCGTCAGTACGGAGCGTCTCTTGGGCGGTGAGCCGCGCTGTGCCTTGCCGTATCTGACCTGCAGGACACCAAACTCACCGAACTGCGGAGCCCTGCGGTTTCGGGAAAAGTCCACGGTCTGCAGGTGCGTGACCTCGTTGGCCCGCAGGCCCCAGGCATAGGCGGTCTTGAACAGCGTGGCATCACGATAAGCGGCGACCGCGCCCTTTCGTCCCGAGGCCAGGACCCGTTCGACCTCGAGATCCGCCAGGTCGAAGAATCCCTGCAGCTCGGACCTGGTGAACGGCCGCTTGGCTGGTGCCTGCTCGTTGTTCTGGGCGTGGCGGGCGCGGTTGAACTCGGTGATGATCTGGGCAGGGGAGCGGCCGAATGCCTGGATGCAGATGCTGTCCCATTCGTAGACAGGATCGGTCAGGAAATCGCAGAACACCTTCAAATGCGTCTGGTAGGCCCGGATGGTGGCAAACGCCAGGTTTACGATCGACCGCTCGTGTGCGAAGAAGTCATCAGCGTCCCCGACGGTCCAGTCCCACGGATAATGCCCCGTATGATCCACGAAACGCCGGACAAGACTTTCCCGTCCTCGGATCGTGCCGACCGTAAAGTTCCGAGCCAGCTGCTGCTGTTTCCAGCCCGTGAGCATGTCCTCGAAAACGGCATCCGCGGACATCGCGTCCTGGCGCAGCGGAAGCCTGATCAGCCGGCCCTGCTCGGGGTCCATCACGTCTCCGATATGTCTGCAAATAATGCTCTCAGAGTGCATAAAATGCGAATCCATGTCAAGGAAACCCCTAAATGCCGCGGAATTATCGGCCTTCGCGGCATCCCGAATCCGTCGACCATTCGACGCGCCGGACCGACGCCCGGCGCGTCGTCGAAAAGGTTTGGAGCCCTCCAATGGCGCGGATTTCAATCCCCAGGCAGTCGGAAATAGGTGTCCTGTCTCATCTAACTTGAACCATCAGGGCCTGAATTTAGGCGGTTGGGTCAACTGTAGTGAGACAAAATGAGTGCCCTTGTCTCACTACAGTTGACCCAAATCGCAGAAACCTGCGTTGGTTACGCTCCAAGCCTCAGCTGGCG
>NZ_JBFTIK010000042.1:0-9779 GCF_056394725.1 Arthrobacter sp. 10N418 | reverse complement strand
ATGGGCCTACGCCAGGCCCTACACCTCAGAGACCGAACGCGTTGCCGCCTTCGAGCCCTGGCTGCACCACTACAATCACAACCGAGGCCACACCTCACTCAAGGGTCAAACACCCGCTAGCCGCGTCACCAACCTCCGTGGGTAATACATCTAGCCAGGGCTGCATCCCGGCGCGAAAACCCTTAGCTTTCTTCAAGAGAGTCAGCTAAAGTCTTCCGCATGGCACTCCGATCAGACTGGTCCCAGCGGAACTGCAGCATGGCCCGCGGCCTCGACATCCTCGGCGACCCGTGGAGCATGCTCGTTCTTCGCGAGGTTTTCTTCGGCAACGGCCGCTTTGAGGCCATGAAGGCCCGGCTGGGCGCGGCCGATTCCGTGCTCACCAAACGGCTCGCGGCACTCGTGGACGCCGGGCTGCTCGCCCGCCGGCCGTACAGCGACGACGGCCGCACCCGACACGAGTATGTCCTCACCGCCAAAGGCGAGGACGCGTTGCCGGTGCTCAACGCCGTCGTTCTCTGGGCCGAAAAGCACCTCCCCGCGCCGTCCGAACAGGCGCACATGTATGTCATCCACCGCGGCTGCGGGGAACGCACGTCCGCCGCGGACAGTTGCACCGCCTGCGGGGAGCAGCTGACGGCGGGGAACACCAGCTGGCACAGCCTGAGCCGCACACCGGAGCCCGTGCCCCTGGCCACGGCCCCCTCGGGCGGTCAGACCCGCGGCGCCCAACAGGCAGACGCGGCCCAGCACTCCCGCGCCGCCCACCAGACCCGCGGCGCCGCCCCGAACGACACCGCCAAGCAGAACGGAACCGCCGCATGAGCGCCCCCGAAACCACCCGGCGCACCGCGCCCGCACGCCGCCGGATCCATCCGGCCTGGGTCGTGGCCGCCGTCGCGTTCCTCGCACTCGTCGGCGCCGCGGGCTTCCGGGCAGCGCCCGGCGTGCTGATGGTGCCGCTGCAGAATGAATTCGGCTGGTCCACCACAGTCCTCTCGGCAGCCGTCAGCATCAATCTGGTGCTCTTCGGGCTCACGGCACCGTTCGCCGCCGCCCTCATGGAACGCTTCGGCGTCCGCGCCGTCACCTCCGTGGCCCTCGTGCTGATCGGCGCGGGCAGCGCGCTGACGGTGCTGGTCAACCAGTCGTGGCAGATCCTGTTGACGTGGGGGCTGCTGATCGGGCTGGGGACAGGATCCATGGCACTCGTCTTCGCCGCGACCATCGCCAACACCTGGTTCGCCAAGAGCCGCGGCCTGGTGATCGGGATCCTCACGGCCGGGAGCGCCGCAGGGCAGCTGGTCTTCCTGCCGTTCATCGCTGTCCTGGCCCAGGATCCGGGCTGGCGGCAGGCCTCTTTGCTGATTGCCGCCGGCGCGCTGGCCGTGGTGCCGCTCGTGCTGAAGTTCCTGAAGAACTCACCCGCCGACGTCGGGGTGTTGCCGTACGGGGCGGAGCCCGCCGTTGAAGGGGACGGGGAGCAGCCGACCAATGCGGGGACCGCCGCGGAAAACGTTTCGGAAGCCGCGGAACCGCGCCGCAATGCCGCCGTCCGGGCGCTGCAGGTGCTCAAACGGGCCAGCAAGGTGCGGACGTTCTGGGCCCTCCTGGCCGGCTTCGCCATCTGCGGGGCCACCACCAACGGTCTGATCGGCACCCACTTCATCCCCTCCGCCCACGACCACGGGATGACCGAAACCACGGCCGCCGGGCTGCTCGCCGTCGTCGGGATTTTCGACATCCTGGGGACCATCGCGTCGGGCTGGCTCACGGACCGCTTTAATCCGAGGATTCTGCTCGCCGTCTACTACCAGTTCCGCGGGATCGGGCTGCTCGTGCTTCCTTTGCTGCTCAGCGCCACCGTCCAGCCCAGCATGATCGTGTTCGTGGTCATCTACGGCCTGGATTGGGTGGCTACGGTGCCCCCCACTGCCGCCATCTGCCGCCAGGTCTTCGGCGCCGACGGCAGTGTCGTCTTCGGTTGGGTGTTCGCGGCGCACCAGTTCGGTGCAGCCGCGGCCGCCTTGGCGGCCGGGGCCATCCGCGACGCCACCGGCCAGTACACCTACGCCTGGTTCGCCGCGGCGGCCATGTGCACGATCGCCGCAGTGATCAGCGCGACGATCCGCAGGGATGCAGGCAAACGGGAGGCAGTGCCGGTCCCCGCCTGACCGGGCCTGCCTCTGTAGGATGATTTCTCGAGGCGGGGTTCCAACCTCCTTCTTCGGCGGGCCGCAGCTTGCCCTCGCAGTGAGAAGCAGCAGCCAAGTTGGGGGGAAACCGATGGCAGGGCTCGACGCCGAAGATACCCATCCGCCAGCTGCCCGGACCGGCACCGACGGGGGCCGGGGGCCAGGCCCAACCAGCCAACCGGCACGGACCCTTCGGTTCGCCGCGCGGCTGACGGGCTGGGTCCCGGCCGCTCATCTGCTGCGGCTTTCGACGTTCCTGGCCCTGGCCGCCGTGGCACTTGTGGTGTGGACTTGGCTGGGCGCCTGGTCCAAACAGGGCCTCGACTTCAGCGTCTACTGGCATGGCGGGAAGATTCTCAACGACGCCGGCCCGACGCCGTCGGACCTCTACCGCGGCAATATCGACTGGGCCGGCGGCCCTAAGCTGATGTTCACCTATCCGCCGTTCGCCGCACTGATCTTCAGCCTGCTGGCCCGGCTGCCCGAAAAGGTGGCACTGAACTACTTCAACGCCGCCGGGGCCGTTCTGGCCGTGGCGGTTGCCGTGCGTGGAGTCCGGTACTGGAACGGGCAGGCGGACTGGCGGAGCAGTTACCGGCTCCCGGGCAACCGATGGGCTGCGGCCGTGATGGTCCTTGCCGTGCTGAACCTGGGGCCGTGGCGCGAAACCCTCGCCTTCGGCCAGGTCAACATCCTGCTGATGGGCCTCGTGGCGGTGGACCTCCTGGCGAACAACCGGCGCTGGGCCCGCGGATTTCCCGGGAGCGGGTTCCTCGTGGGCGTCGCCGCCGGCATCAAGCTCACTCCGCTGGTGTTCGGGCTGTACTTCCTGATGCGGAAGGACTGGCGCGGACTCCTGGGCATGGGCGCCGGGTTCGCCGCCACCGTGCTGGTCGGGTGGCTGCTGCGGCCCGCCGAATCCCTGCAGTTCTGGCTGGAGATCCTGCCGGACACTTCAAGGATGGGCGGTGCCGGTTACGTGGACAACCTGTCCCTCAAGGGCGCCCTGCTGCATTTCGGAGTCCCCGAAACGGCCGTCACCGTTCCGTGGCTGCTATTGAGCATGCTCACCGTGGGGCTGGCCGCGGTGATCATCAGGACCGCCAGCGATCAGGGCGCCCGAATCGTGGCTATTTCCACGACCGCGCTCACCATGCTGCTGATCAGCCCTGTCTCCTGGTCGCACCACTGGGTCTGGATGGCAGCCGTACTTCCGGCGTTTGCCTGGACGCTGCGCGAGACCCCGCAACGGCTCCGGGGCTTGCGGTGGCTCCTGGGCGGTGTGCTGGGCGTCTCCATCATTGTGTTCTTCTTCTCGCCAAAGACCATCGGCCTGGCGTTCGGCGCGGAGAACCTGGACGTCCAGACACCCGGGCTCTGGATCATGGCCTCCAGTGCCGGCGTGTTCTGCGCCCTGGCCATCATGGTGTGCTGGCTGCTTGCCCTTCGGCACGGCTCCCTTGCCGAGGCCATTGATGCGCAGGAAGTCCAGGACGCTGAAGGATAGTCAGCGGAACGCGGCCAGCCCGGTGATGTGCTGTCCGAGGATCAGGGTGTGGACCTCATCCGTGCCCTCATAGGTCCGTACCGACTCCAGGTTGGCGGCATGCCGCAGCGGCGAATAGTCCAGGGTGATCCCGTTCCCGCCCAGGATGGTGCGAGCCTCGCGGGCGATCCCGATCGCTTCCCGCACGTTGTTAAGCTTGCCCAGCGAGATCTGCTCGGGGCGGAGCGTCCCCGCGTCCTTGAGCCGTCCCAGCTGGAGCGCCAGAAGCGTGCCCTTCTGGATTTCCAGGAGCATGTTCACCAGTTTCTCCTGCGTCAGCTGGTACCCGGCCAGCGGCCTGCCGAACTGCAGCCGCTCCTGGGAATACTTCAAGGCCGCCTCGTAGGAGTCCCGCGCCGCACCCATGGCTCCCCAGGCGATCCCGTAGCGCGCCTCATTCAGGCAGCTGAACGGGCCCCGCAGCCCCCGGGCGGCCGGGAGCAGTGCCTCAGGACCCAGCCGGACGGCGTCGAAAGTGACATCGCACTGGATTGAGGCGCGCATCGAGAGCTTCTGCCCGATCGGGGCCGCGGTCACTCCCGGAGTGCCGGCGGGGACGAGGAAGCCGTGGACGCCGTCGTCGGTCATCGCCCACACCACCAGCACGTCCGCCACGGACGCCAGCCCGATCCACCGCTTCGCACCCTCCAGGATCCAGCCCGCGCCTTCGCCCGTGCCGTCGCGGCGCGCAAAGGTCTGCATCGACGCGGGGTCGGATCCGGCGGTCGGCTCCGTCAGCGCGAAGCTGCCGATCAGCTCGCCGGCGGCCATCCGGGGAAGCCACTGCTGCTTCTGCTCCTCCGATCCCCACTTATGGATGGCCGTCATGGCCAGGGACCCCTGCACGGAGACGAAGGTGCGGATTCCGGAATCGCCGGCCTCCAGCTCCATCGCTGCCAGTCCGTATTCAACGGCGGAGCGGCCGGGGCAGCCGTAGCCCTCCAGATGCATGCCGAGCACCCCGAGTTCGCCCAGCTCCGGCGCCAGCTCGAGGGGGAACACGCCGGCGTCGTACCAGTTCGCGATCCCCGGGCGGATCCGCTGGTTGGTGAAATCGCGGACCCGCTCCCTGACGGCCAGCTCCTCGGCGCTCAGCAGGGAATCGATCGCGAGGACGTCGGATACATCGGTATTTTCGGCATCGTTGCTCATTCCAGCATCCTAATCGTGCCCGTGGAGCCCGGCCGCGGCGCTTCTTACCGGTTGCTTGCGGTAGGCCTGCCAGATCCGGCAGGAATCGCCGGTGTCGCACGGACTTTCCGGGTTGACCGACAAAGCAACCGGGGAGGAGCGCGGCCGCGAGGGGGCTTCGGGAGGAGCTCCCGTCCCCGGCAGGCGGGCCACGGAGCCGCAGGCCTACACTGGTGCCATGGATACCGCATCTGTGCTTGCCGTCTGCCGGGTTCACCAGTTGCTTGAGGATTCGGGCAGCGTGGGCGTGACCGCGATCGACAAACGTTCCGTGGACGGTCCCGTGAGGGTGCACAAGCTGGGCCTTCACGGCGATATCCAGGCGAGCCGGATCCATCACGGCGGCGAAGACCAGGCGCTGTACGCATATTCCCAAGCCGACGCCGATTACTGGGCGGCCGAGCTCGGGCGGGAACTGCCGCCGGGCATCTTCGGGGAGAACCTGCGGATTGCCGGTATTGATGCCTCCGACGCCGTAATCGGGGAGCGCTGGAAGATAGGACTGGACGTCGAGGTGGAAGTGACCTCGCCCCGCATTCCCTGCGCAACGTTCCAGCGGCGCATGGGGGAGCCGCAGTGGGTCAAGAGATTTGGGGACGCCGGGAGGGTGGGCGCCTACCTCCGGGTTGTCCGGACGGGCAGCATCCAGGCCGGTGACCACATCCACCGGATCTTCGTGCCGACGCACGGCGTCACTATCGCCAAATGGTTCACCGATCCCACCCTTGAGGACATGGAGGCACTCAGGGACGCCGACGCCGACGGCGAGATCCGTCTCCAGCCCGAGTACCTCGAGGAATTCGAGAGGCTGCAGCGCCGGTTGGGCGCCTAACCCGCCTCGTCCGGCGCGCGCACAGTTCCGACGGCACAACGCCACATAGCCGCCGACCCGCCGAACCTGGGTGCCTGTGTGCGCAAGCTCACCGCGGTCGCGGGGCCACCGGGTTACCCATGCGCGGATCCATGCCGTACACTTGAAATATCCCCCACTCCGGAAATCCCTTATTTCCTGCCCAATTCTTGAGGCAAGACTGGTAAGTGTTGGGGCCCGCGCAATTGAGATGCGGGCATTTTCATAGGGAGAGCCGGCTAAAGAAAACGCTGTACAGACTGCTGGGATAGCAGCCAAGAGATGCAGCGGGAAGTCCTGCCACGGGATTGCGAAAGCGCCGGGCTTCTATGTGACCGGCCGGTCAAAGTATGCCCGGCACCTTAGTGTCACGCGTACTGCGGCTCCGCTCACCTCGGGTTGTGCCGCTTGGCCCCTATGGATGAGGAAATTTCACCTATGCCCGAAAATCAGAACAACTCCGTCGACACCGAAAACACCCAGGCCGACGTCGAGACTTCTGAAACGGCTGCACCCGCAGCCGGCTCCGCCCCGGAATTCACCGAGGCGCCTGCTAACACCGAGGCTCCGGCCGCTGCCGAGGCTGCCCCGCAGGCCGACACCAAGACGGAACCCAAAACCGAAGCCAAGGCTGTCCCGGCCAAGGACGAGGACGCCAAGGACGAGGACGCCGAAGAAGAAGGCGTCAAGTTCGTTGACCTAGGCATCGACGGCCGTGTCCTGGCCGCCCTGCAGGATGTTGGCTACGAGAAGCCGTCCCCGATTCAGGCAGCAACCATCCCGTTGCTGCTCGAAGGCCGCGACGTCGTGGGCCTGGCCCAGACGGGTACCGGTAAGACTGCAGCATTCGCAGTACCGGCGCTCTCCCGCCTGGCCGAGCTCCACGACCTCAACGGACCGTCACGCAAGACCCAGGCCCTGGTCCTGGCTCCCACCCGTGAGCTGGCCCTCCAGGTTGCCGAAGCTTTCACCTCCTATGCCAAGCACATCGACGACTTCACCGTCCTTCCGGTCTACGGCGGCTCAGCCTACGGTCCCCAGCTGGCCGGCCTGCGCCGCGGCGCCCAGGTTGTCGTCGGTACCCCGGGCCGTGTCATCGACCACATCTCCAAGGGTTCCCTGGACCTGTCCGAGCTCCAGTACCTGGTGCTGGACGAGGCTGACGAGATGCTCCGCATGGGCTTCGCCGAAGACGTGGAGCAGATCTTCCAGCAGACCCCCGCGGGCCGCCAGGTTGCGTTGTTCTCCGCCACGATGCCGAGCCAGATCCGCCGTCTGTCCAAGCAGTACCTGAATAACCCGGCCGAGGTGCAGGTCAAGTCCAAGACCACGACCGGCGCCAACACGCGCCAGCGCTACCTGCAGGTCATGGGCCCGCACAAGCTCGACGCTCTGACCCGCATCCTCGAGGTCGAAGAGTTCGAAGGCGTCATCGCCTTCGTGCGGACCAAAATGGCCACCGAGGATCTCGCCGACAAGCTGCGTTCACGCGGCTTCCAGGCTGCCGCCATCAACGGTGACATCCCGCAGCAGCAGCGTGAGCGCACGGTTGAGGCCCTGCGTGACGGCAAGATCGACATCCTGGTCGCCACCGACGTCGCCGCCCGAGGTCTCGACGTCGAGCGCGTCAGCCACGTGGTCAACTACGACATCCCGCACGACACGGAGTCCTACGTCCACCGCATCGGCCGCACCGGCCGCGCGGGCCGTTCCGGCGACGCGATCCTGTTCATGACGCCGCGGGAGAAGTACCTGCTGCGTTCCATCGAGAAGGCCACGCGCCAGCCGGTGGAGCAGATGCACCTGCCCACCGCCGAGTCGGTCAACACGCTGCGCCTGGGCAAGTTCGCTGAGAAGATCACCGAGACCCTCGCGTCCGAGGACGTGGCAGCCTTCCGCGACCTCATCGCTTCCTACGAGGAAGAGCACAACGTCCCGGCGTCGGAGATCGCTGCCGCACTGGCCGTCATGGCCCAGGGCGGCCAGCCGCTCCTGGTCAAGGAACTGCCCGCAGCTCCTGAATTCCAGAAGCGCGAGCGCGCCAAGGACGGGTTCGGCTCACGCGGGCCGACCCGCACCCTGACCGAGGGCAACGCCACCTACCGGATCGCCGTCGGACGCCGTCAGCGCGTCATGCCGGGCTCCATCGTTGGCGCCATCGCCAACGAGGGCGGCATCTCCTCGGCCCAGATCGGCGGCATCGACATCCGTGCGGACCACTCCCTCGTGGAGCTGCCGGCGGACCTGAGCGCCGACCAGCTGAAGGCTCTGTCCCGCACCCGGATCGGCGGCGAGCTGATCCACCTCGAGCTGGACAACGGCCGCAAGCCTTCGGGCGAACGCGGCAGCTACCAGGGTGGCGGCCAGGGCGGCAGCCGCGGCGGCTACTCCGGCGGCGAGCGTGGCGGCAACTTCAAGGGCAACGGCGGCTTCAAGCGCGAATTCCGCAAGAGCGACGGCGAGCGCGGCGGCTATGCCGGCGGCGGCGAGCGGTCCTCCGCGGACCGTGGCGGACGCTCCTTCAGCGACCGCGCCGAGCGCGGCGTCTCCTCCGACGCGGCCCGCAAGCCGCGCACTGAAGGTGGCTTCAAGCCCCGGAACAAGTGGTAACCACTAGTTTCTAGCTTCTGAGAACGGGCCGGCACCAAGCCGGCCCGTTCTTGTTTAAGTTCGCTTCGTCACACCTTCCGTTCCGGCCCGCCGCCTGCCCAAGGCCGTGGGCGTTTTCTGGCCCGTTTGCGCCCGTCTTTCAGGCGTTTTCACGACGGTTCCGGGGCGTTGCGGGCTGTCTCGTCGCCGATTTGTTGGTGGGCCAATCTTCCGGTAAAGTATTTACTCGTTGCCCCCCTAGCTCAGTGGTAGAGCGCGTTCTTGGTAAGAACGAGGTCACCGGATCGATTCCGGTGGGGGGCTCTGAATGAGGGCCTGTGTCAAGGCGGTTTTTGACCGGCTTCGCGCAGGTTTTCCTCATTTATGGCGGTGTAGCTCAGTTGGTTAGAGCGCACGACTCATAATCGTGAGGTCGGGAGATCGAGCCTCCCCACCGCTACAGAACAGATCCCGCAGGCCCAGCCTGCGGGATCTTTTTTTGTCTCCCGGCTACCCGCGTTGAGCTGTCACTCGGCGTCGTTTTGAGCGTCCAGGACGACACCGCCTGATAGCGCAACGTGTGCCGGGGGCGACGTTGCGTGGCCGACGCGCTCCGCCTGCCAGGCCAAGGCGGCCGCTCACGTATGATTATCGATTGTTGCCTGCCCCTAGTGGCAGCGCCTGTGCCCGCCGGCCGTTTGGCCGCGCGGATGAGAGTGCGCACACCATGAAGATTGTTTGGAATCGCTGTGCCTTACGACTGAGTTCTTTCTTCAGTCGGGGCGTTGTATGCCGTTCACCGTCCGATGGCTGCGTCGAAAGGAATCATGTCAGTATCGGTTGACCTACCCGACGCCAATCCGGCCTCTCCGTCCCGAACAAGGGCCGGCACGGCACGCCGGCCTGGTTTCAGGACTGATATTCAGGCGTTGAGGGCAGTTGCCGTCGGGCTGGTGGTCCTCAATCACCTTTGGCCCCAGCGTCTCTCCGGCGGTTACGTCGGAGTGGACGTCTTTTTCGTCATTTCCGGTTTCCTGATCACCTCACACCTTGCGAAGGAACTTCGGGCCAGCGGCCGAATACGACTAGCGGCTTTCTACGCCCGCCGTGTCAGGCGCCTCATTCCGGCGGCCTTCTTGGTTCTCATCACGTCTTTGCTGCTCGCCGGGATGCTGCTGCCGTACACGCGGTGGAACGCAACGATCCAGGAGGTTCTTGGAAGTACCTTCTACATCGAGAACTGGTTGCTGGCCGCCAAATGTTAGCGGCCATGAAAAACTGCCCGTAGGCGGCCACGGAACTGCCCACTGACGGCCAGGAAAACTGCCCGTCGGTGGCCATGAGATCTGCCCACTTCCTTACTGAACCCGACCGCTTCAGCGGCGGGAGCCTCTCCCCGGGGTTTGAT
>NZ_JBFTIK010000041.1:0-11467 GCF_056394725.1 Arthrobacter sp. 10N418 | reverse complement strand
AACGCCCGGTCCCATCCCGAACCCGGAAGCTAAGACCCACAGCGCCGATGGTACTGCACCCGGGAGGGTGTGGGAGAGTAGGTCACCGCCGGACAACCATTAGGTCGAGAGCCTCCAACCACCACGTTGGAGGCTCTCCCACTTTAACCACCCAAACCCTCACCCCAGCCTGCAGCGCGCCCGGAACACCGGAACCCCCGGCGCGACGCCGTCACCCGCCGTCGGCGTCTTCGGTGAGTCCGCGGAAGGCGTAAGAGCGTCTTACTGCGGCGCTGTGAGACTTGCCACCGGAAGCCCGGGTTGGGCCTCTACTGTTAGCCGCCGCCCGGCGGCTCGCCTAGAATTGGATGAGATGTACGGACTTCGAAGCGCTTGATTTCGGGTTGCGTAGAGAACGAAACACGGAACAGAGCGGCTGCGATTGCGCCAGTGGTCAGCTCATAACAGGAGGAATCCAGCATGGCTGAGCACAACGACGGCAACCGTGGCGGCAACGACCGCGGCAACTTCGGCGGCGGACGCAGTTCGGGAGGCGGAGGATTCCGCGGAACGAACAACTCGGGTGGGGAGCCACGCGGTTTCCGGTCCAGGGACGATCGTGGCTCGGAGGGGTCCCGTCCTTCTTCCGGCGATCGTAAGCCTTACGCCGACCGCCCGTCGCGCGAGGGGGACCGTAAGCCGCCGTACAGCGGCGACCCTGACCGCAAGCCGTTCGGTGACCGTGCCCCGCGTGAAGGCGGCGGGGATCGCCGCAGCTTCGGTACCGGCGGCGGGGACCGCAAGCCGCCGTACAGCGGCGACCGCGACCGTAAGCCGTTTGGTGACCGTGCCCCGCGTGAAGGCGGCGGGGAACGCCGCAGCTTCGGCGCCGGCGGCGGGGACCGCAAGCCGCCGTACAGCGGTGGCGGCGACCGTGACCGTAAGCCGTTTGGTGACCGTGCCCCGCGTGAAGGCGGCGGGGATCGCCGCAGCTTCGGCGCCGGCGGCGGGGACCGCAAGCCGCCGTACAGCGGTGGCGGCGACCGTGACCGTAAGCCGTTTGGTGACCGTGCCCCGCGTGAAGGCGGCGGGGAACGCCGCAGCTTCGGCGCCGGCGGCGGGGACCGCAAGCCGCCCTACAGCGGCGGCGGCGACCGCAAGCCGCCCTACAGCGGTGGCGGCGACCGCGACCGCAAGCCCTACGGTGACCGCGCCCCGCGTGAAGGCGGCGGGGAACGCCGCAGCTTCGGCGCCGGCGACCGTGACCGCAAGCCCTTCAGCGGTGGCGACAACCGGAAGCCGTTCGGCAACCGCGAGGACCGTCCGGCAAGGGGCTTCGACCGCGGCGACTCGGGCCCGCGCCAGTTCGGCCGCGACCGCGCGGAAGACCGCCCCGTGCGCGTACCGAACGCCCGCGATCTCCGCAGCGCCAACCGTCCCGACCGCGAGCGTTCACCCCAGATCGACGAGGACGTCACGGGCAAGGAACTCGACCGCGCCACACAGCACCAGATCAAGACGCTGGAAGACAACAGCGCCGAGTGGGTTGCGCGCCACCTGGTCATGGCCGGCCGGCTGATTGACGAAGAGCCCGAGCTCGCGTTCCAGCATGCCCTCGCGGCCAGCCGTCGCGGCGGCCGCCTCGCGGCCGTCCGGGAAGCCGTCGGCCTCACCGCCTATGCAGCCGGCCACTATGGCGAGGCCCTGCGCGAATTCCGCACCTACCGCAGGATCAGCGGCTCCAACATGCACCTGCCCGTCATGGCCGACTGCGAACGTGGCCTCGGCCGTCCGGACCGCGCCCTTGAAATGGCGCGCTCCGAGGAAGCCAAGGATCTGGACGCCCCCGGCAAGGTCGAGCTGGCCATCGTTGCCGCCGGCGCCCGCACGGACCTCGGGCAGTTCGACGCCGCAGTCTCGGAGCTGGAGATCATCCAGCTCGATATCAACCGGGCGTTTTCCTACAGCCCGCGGCTCTTCCGCGCGTACGCGGATGCCTTGACCGCGGCCGGCCGCGCCGGTGAGGCTGGGAAGTGGCAGCGCCAGGCCGTCGTGGCCGAAGACGCGCTGGGCCTTGGCGTGGATGAGGACCCTGACATCATCGACCTGGGCTGGGACGAGGAAGAGGAAGCGCGTGAGGAAGAGCAGCAGCGCCGGCTCGTCGCACAGCAGTCCGCCCCGGTCGCCGCGGAGCAGGCACCGCGTGCAGCATCCGCAGAAGCCGTGGCGGGCCTGCCGGAAACCCCGTCTGCCGAGGACGGACTGAATGCCCTCGAGGAAGGCACGGACGACGCCGAATCGGAGTACTTTGCGTCTGACGACGCCGAGTCTGACGAAGACTCCGTGGAGCATGACGCCCTGGACCGTTCCGAAGTCCTGGGGACGGATGACTCCCATGACGAGCACGCCAACCACCCCGAACACATCGAGGACTAATCCTGTGGACGATTCGGACCTGATCTCGACGTTCGATGCCCTGCTCGCCGATCTCGACGGCGTGGTCTATGCAGGTCCCAACGCCATCCCCGGGGCCGTGGCGTCGCTGCGCCGCCTCGCCGGGATCGGCGTCGGACTGGGCTACGTGACGAACAATGCGTCCCGGACGCCCGCGGAGGTAGCGCAGCATCTGCGCGAGCTTGGGGCGCCGGCCGAGGACTACCAGGTCATCAGTTCCCCGCAAGCCGCCGGGGAACTGTTGGCCTCCCTGCTGCCTGCCGGCGCGCGCGTACTGATCACTGGCGGGGAAGCGCTGGCGCAGGAAATTGAACGTGCCGGATTGGTCCCGGTGCGCAGCGAGGCGGAGAATCCCGTCGCCGTGGTGCAGGGGTTCCATCCCGATCTCGGCTGGAAGGACCTTGCGGAGGCGTCGTACGTTGTCGCCGGAGGCGCCCTTTGGGTAGCCACCAATACGGACATGTCCATTCCGCAGGACCGGGGGATCGCTCCCGGCAACGGAACACTCGTAGCGGCCGTTGCCGCGGCGACTGGCCAGACACCGCTCGTCGCAGGCAAGCCCGAGGCGCCGCTGTTCCATGCCGCCGCCAAACGTCTTGCAGCCGACCGGCCGCTCGTCGTAGGCGACCGCCTCGACACCGACATTCTGGGCGGCAACAACGCCGGGTTCGCGACGGTGGCGGTGCTGACCGGCGTCGACACCCGGGAATCCATCCTTGCCGCCCGCACCATGGAGCGGCCCGACTACCTCATCAACGACCTCACGGACCTCTACCGGCCCTACCCTGACGTGGAGGACGACGCCGGGAAGTTCCGTTGCGGCGCCGCCTCCGCCGTCGTGCACGGACCCACAGTGCGCGTCAGCGGCGACCCGGGCGACCTCGATTCCTGGCGGGCTGCCTGTTCTGCCTGGTGGGCTGCGAATCCCGAGACCGCCAGCGCCCTGGCGCCGGTTGTCGAATGGCTGGATCACTAGACTGGACAGATGACCGAGCTGAACCACGTGCCCGAACCGGAAATGCCCGAACCGGAAATACCCGAGGCGGAAGAACCCGAGGCGGAACACACGCCGGCCGGGGTCTCCTGGCCGGCGCTTCCAGCGGACATTCCTGCGGAACAGCCCGGCACCGTCCAGGACCCTGCCATCACGGCGGTGCTCGAACGCCTCGCCACACTGCCAGGGACGCCCGTGTCCGGGCACGGAGAGATCTATTCCAGGCTGCACGACGAGCTGATGGAAGCCCTCAACGAGGACGTGACAGGACAAATCAATGCAACCAGGGACTCCCTATCATGAGCAGGCTTGACCAGGTCCTTGTGAGCCGCGGCCTCGCAAGGTCCCGCACCCACGCCGCACGCTTGATCGCCGAAGGCAAAGTCAGCTCCGGCGGCGAAGTGCTGGCCAAGGCCTCCTTCCAGGTTCAGGATGACACAGCCCTGGACATCGCGGCCACGAGCGAGGACAGCTACGTCAGCCGGGCCGGACACAAGCTGGCCGGCGCGCTGGACGCCTTTCCCGCCGTCGAAGTCCAGGGCAAAAGGTGCCTCGACGCCGGCGCCTCCACCGGCGGCTTCACCGAGGTGCTGCTTCGGCGTGGCGCGTCCCATGTGGTGGCGGTCGACGTCGGGCACGACCAGCTGGTCCCGGTGATCCGCAACGATCCGCGCGTGGCGGTCCACGAGGGCCTCAACGTCCGCTACATGACGCCGGAGGAGATCGGCGGGCGGGCTGCGCTCACCGTGGCGGACCTGTCCTTCATCTCCCTGACCCTTGTCCTGGCACCCCTCGCTGCCTGCACGGATCCGGGGGGCGACCTGGTCCTGATGGTCAAGCCGCAGTTCGAGATCGGCAAGGACCGGCTGGGCCGCTCCGGGGTGGTTACCTCGGAATGGGAGCGCCGCCTGGCCGTCGGCAAGGTTGCGGCCGAAGCGATGGACTCGGGCCTGGAACTGAAAGGCCTCGCCAGCAGCCCGTTGCCGGGCCAGGACGGAAACGTCGAGTACTTCCTGTGGACAAAGCGGGGTATCGGCACAGACCTACCTAAGATCGAAGAGCGGGACGCAGCCGTTGCTGCGTTACTCGGAACGATCTGGCCCAAGTACTAGAAGCACAGAAGGCGGAAACCGATGAGCAGGCGTGTCCTCATCCTTGCCCACACCGGCCGCGAGGAATCCCTCAAGGCTGCCTGGGATGCGTGCGCCCAACTGCATGCCTCCGGCCTTGTTCCGGTGATGCAGAAAGCCGAGCTCGGGGACATGGTGCGCTTCTTCGGGCGCCTGGACCAGCCCGTCGAGGTCCTCCACGACCACGTCCGGCTGCCCGACGTCGAACTCGTCATGGTGCTCGGCGGAGACGGCACCATCCTGCGGGCAGCGGAACTCGTGCGGGAAGTCGACTTGCCCCTGCTGGGCGTCAACCTCGGGCACGTGGGGTTCCTGGCCGAGAGCGAGCGGGCCGACCTCGCCCAGACCGTCGAGTGGATCGCCAGCCGCGAATACACGGTGGAAGAACGCATGACCATCGACGTCCAGGTCTGGGTCCGCGGGCAGAAGATCTGGCACACCTGGGCTCTCAACGAGGCCGCGATCGAAAAGGGCAACCGGGAACGGATGCTCGAGGTGGTCACCGAAGTGGATGAACGGCCGCTGACCTCCTTCGGCTGCGACGGCGTCGTTCTCGCCACCCCCACCGGCTCCACCGCCTACGCCTTCTCGGCCGGCGGGCCGGTGGTGTGGCCCGAGGTTGAAGCCCTGCTGATTGTGCCGATCAGCGCCCACGCGCTCTTCGCCAAGCCACTGGTGGTCTCACCCCGGTCCCGGCTGGCCGTCGAAATCCTGAACCGGACCGACGCCCAGGGCGTCTTGTGGTGCGACGGCCGCCGGTCCGTGGACCTGCCGCCCGGCGCCCGCGTGGAAGTCACCCGGTCAGCCACCCCCGTGCGGCTCGCGCGCACGCACCAGACACCCTTCTCCGGGCGCCTGGTGCGGAAGTTCGAACTCCCCATCCAGGGCTGGCGCGGACCCATGCCGCAGACAGAATCCATCCACACCGGGCCCGTTCCGGTCATCCGGACGCCCCGCCCCATGCCGCCGCTGCCCGCGCCGCGGCACGCAGGACCCGGCCCGGCCCCAGATCCATCGACTGCGGAGTAAACCATGCTTGAAGAACTGAGAATCCGCGACCTCGGCGTCATTACGGACGCCACGCTGCCGCTGGGCCCGGGCCTGAGCGTGGTGACCGGTGAAACCGGTGCAGGCAAGACCATGGTGGTCACCGCCGTCGGTCTCCTGCTCGGCGCCAGATCCGACGCCGGGGCGGTGCGCAGCGGCGCGAAGAGCGCCTCCGCGGAGGCAGTCCTGAAGCTCGACGCCGGGCACGCCGCCGTAGCACGGGCCCGCGAGGCCGGGGCCGACGTCGAGGAGTTCGACGGCGGCGCGGAGCTGCTGCTCGCCCGCAGCGTCGGCGCCGACGGCCGCAGCCGGGCCTACCTCGGCGGCCGCGTGGCACCCGTGGGCGTGCTCGCCGAAATCGGTGCCACCCTCGTAGTGGTCCACGGACAGTCCGACCAGATCAGGCTCAAGAGCCCGGTGGCGCAGCGCGGCGCCCTGGACAAGTTTGCAGGGGAAAACCTTGCGGGACCCCTGGCCGCGTACCAGGAGCTGTACGCCCACTGGAATTCGAGCCAGGGCGAACTGGATGCACTCCGCAGCGCCGCCCGCGAACGGCTGCGCGAGGCCGAGTCGCTGGAGGCTGCCCTGGCCGAAATCGACGCCGTGGACCCTCAGCCGGGGGAGGACGAGTCGCTCAAGGCCGAGGCCGTCAAGCTCGCCAACGTCGAGGAACTGCGGATCGCGGCCACGACGGCGCACCAGGCACTCATCGCCGAAGACTTTGGAGAGGACGCCGACGCCACGACACTCGTGGACGCCGCCAAGCGCACGCTGGAGCATGTGTCCGAACATGATGGAGAACTCGGATCCGCCGCGGCACGCCTCGCCGAGGTGGGCTTCCTGCTCAATGACATCGCCACGGAGCTTGCCAGCTACCAGGCCGCCCTCGACACAGAGGGTCCCGAGCGGCTTGCTGAAATCGAGGACCGGCGCGCTGCCCTGGCGAAGCTGGTGCGCAAGTACGCGCCGAGCATTGACGAAGTGCTGGTTTGGGCCGAGGAGGCCCGGGCACGATACGCGGAGCTGCAGGACGACTCCACCCGGATCGAGGCCTTGGACGCCGAGGTCGCGCGTGCCGAGGCCGATCTCCGGAAACAGGCCGCGGCCATCAGCAAGGCCCGGAAAAAGGCCGCCAAGGACCTCTCGGCCCGCGTCAGCGCCGAGCTGAAGGCCCTGGCCATGGCCGACGCCACCCTGGTCATCAACGTCGAACCCGGCGGGCAGCTCGGGCCCTTCGGCGCCGACGACATCTCCTTCCTGCTCCAGCCGCACTCCGGCGCCCCGGCGCGACCGCTCGGCAAGGGGGCATCCGGCGGTGAACTTTCCCGCGTGATGCTGGCTATCGAGGTCGTCCTGGCCGCGGTTGACCCTGTCCCGACTTTTGTCTTCGACGAGGTCGACGCCGGCGTCGGCGGCCGCGCCGCCGTCGAGATCGGGCGCAGGCTCGCCATGCTTGCCCGGCACGTCCAGGTGCTCGTCGTGACGCACCTGCCGCAGGTGGCCGCCTTCGCAGACCAGCACATCCGGGTCACCAAGACATCCGTGCGCGGCTCCGACGGGGCCACGGCTACAGGCTTCACCTCAAGCGACGTGCAGCTGCTGGACGAGGCGGAGCGCGTCCGCGAGCTGGCGCGCATGCTGGCGGGCCAGGAGGATTCGGAATCGGCCCGGGCGCACGCCCAGGAACTTCTCGACGACGCCAAGCTTCTTCCGCAGCGGTCCTGATGCTGGGACAACAATCACATCCGAATGCCGCCGATCGACCCGTGGGCGGCTGAATTGGTGATAGGCTCGAATTCCGTGGTGCAGCGATCAAATTCCCGTGTAAATTCCCGGTTCCCGGGCTCGTCCAAGACGACCAAACACATCTTCGTTACCGGTGGTGTGGCGTCCTCGCTCGGTAAGGGGCTGACGGCTTCGAGCCTCGGTCACCTCCTGCGGGCACGCGGCTTGTCTGTAACAATGCAAAAGCTCGATCCCTACCTGAATGTGGATCCGGGCACGATGAACCCCTTCCAGCACGGTGAAGTCTTCGTGACTGACGACGGCGCCGAGACGGACCTCGACATCGGCCACTACGAGCGCTTCCTTGACGAAAACCTCGAAGGATCGGCCAACGTCACGACCGGCCAGGTCTACTCGACTGTCATCGCGAAGGAACGCCGCGGCGAGTACCTTGGCGACACCGTCCAGGTCATCCCTCACATCACTGATGAAATCAAGCGGCGCATGCGGCTTCCGGCCGAAGGCAAACATGCGCCGGACGTCATCATCACCGAAATCGGCGGCACCGTGGGCGACATCGAGTCGCAGCCGTTCCTCGAGTCGGCCCGCCAGGTCCGGCAGGACATCGGCCGCGGGAATGTGTTCTTCCTCCATGTGTCCCTCGTGCCGTACATTGGCCCGTCACAGGAGCTGAAGACTAAGCCGACGCAGCACTCCGTTGCCGCGCTGCGCTCCATCGGCATCCAGCCGGAGGCCATCGTGATCCGCTCGGACCGCGAAGTGCCGCAGCCCATGCGTGACAAGATCGGCCGCATGTGCGACGTCGACATCGACGCCGTCATCGGCTGCCCGGACGCCCCGAGCATCTACGACATCCCCAAGACCCTCCACTCCCAGGGCCTGGATTCGTACATCGTCCGCGCCCTGGACCTTCCGTTCAAGGATGTGGACTGGACCAGCTGGGACAAGCTCCTGGACGCCGTCCACAATCCCAAGCACGAGGTCGAGATCGCCCTCGTGGGCAAGTACATCGACCTGCCCGATGCCTACCTGTCCGTCACGGAGGCCCTGCGCGCCGGCGGCTTCGCCAACGACACCAAGGTCAAGATCCGCTGGGTTCCCTCGGACGAATGCGAGACACGCGAAGGTGCCGTACAGGCCCTTGAGGGCGTCGACGCCATCTGCGTTCCCGGCGGGTTCGGCATCCGCGGCCTCGAAGGCAAACTGGGCGCCCTGAAGTATGCCCGCGAATCCAAGCTTCCGGTCCTTGGCCTGTGCCTTGGACTCCAGTGCATGGTCATCGAGTACGCCCGCAACGTGGTCGGCCTCGAAGGCGCTTCCTCATCCGAGTTCGAGCCGGACTCGAAGTACCCCGTCATCGCCACCATGGAAGAGCAGCTGGACATCGTTGAGGGCAAGGGCGACCTTGGCGGCACGATGCGCCTGGGCCTGTACGAAGCCAAGCTTGATGAGGGCTCCGTCGTGGCCGAGACCTATGGCGCCACCACGGTCAGCGAACGCCACCGGCACCGCTACGAGGTCAACAACAAGTACCGTGCGCAGATCGCCGAGAAGGGCCTGAGGTTCTCCGGAACCTCGCCGGACGGCAAGCTTGTGGAGTACGTCGAACTTCCCCGCGAAGTCCACCCGTACTACGTGGCCACGCAGGCGCACCCCGAGCTGAGCTCGCGGCCTACGCGCCCGCACCCGCTGTTTGCGGGCCTGGTCAAGGCCGCACTGGCGCACCAGCACGATGGCGACGTCCGGCAGGGCGCTTCGGCCAAGGCCGTTCCGGTTGCGGCCGCCAAGCCCTCGCCGGCAGTAGCATCAAAGTAATACCCAACTGAATCAAAGGACGGCGCGATGCCCGGTAAGTCTGAAACCCCCAATGCTGCACGGCAGGTTTCTGATGAACCGAGCCCGCGCCGTCTTTTGTCTTCCCACAAGGTCTATGAAGG
The DNA here is from genome assembly GCF_056394725.1 of Arthrobacter sp. 10N418. Taxonomy (NCBI): domain Bacteria; kingdom Bacillati; phylum Actinomycetota; class Actinomycetes; order Micrococcales; family Micrococcaceae; genus Arthrobacter; species Arthrobacter sp. 10N418. Next base: position 2,180 of record NZ_JBFTIK010000041.1, on the reverse strand, counting down.
CCGGATCTGGGACGTCGTCAGTGACAGTTTCCAGCTCAACGACGACGGCCATGCCCTCGTCCGGGATTACATCGACCACCCCGGTGCGGTAGCTGTCCTTCCCATGAACGACGCCGGCGAGGTGCTGCTGATCAAGCAGTACCGGCACCCTGTCGGAATGGATCTCTGGGAAATCCCGGCCGGCCTGCTCGACGTCGAGGGCGAGGACTTCGTCGTAGGAGCGGCACGCGAACTCGCCGAGGAGGCGGACCTTGTGGCCGGGCAGTGGAACGTGCTGGCCGACTTCTTCAATTCACCGGGTTCCTCCAGTGAAGCCATCCGGATCTATCTGGCCCGCGACATCAGTGACGTGCCTGGACATGAGCTCCACGTCCGCACCGACGAGGAGGCCGAAATCGAGCTGCACTGGATCCCGCTGGACGCGGCCGTCGCGGCAGTGCTGGAGGGACGCCTGCACAACCCGTCCGCCGTCGTCGGAGTCCTCGCTGCAGCCGCAGCCCGCGCCGACGGGTTCCAGGGCCTCCGCCCGGCCGACGCGCCGTGGCCTGCCCACCCCAGCCAGCGCTGATGGTCGAACTGGTGGCGACCGGGCCGCCCGCCCCGCAGGCAGACTCCACGCCGCCACATTCCGTCCCTCCGCCGGCAGCCTCCGCCCCGCATCAGGCGGCCGGCGCGCCACCCCGGCCCCTGACCCCGATTGACCGCGCCATGACGGACTATCTGCAGCACATGGGCGTGGAGCGCGGACTGGCGGCCAACACCTTGTCCGCCTACCGGCGGGACCTGGCCCGCTACGCGAAGCACCTTGCGCAGTCGGGACGCGGACGTCCCGCCGAGATCACGCGCCATGATGTGACCGCCTTCGTCCAGGCGCTCTCCGACGGCTCCGACGGCGGATCCGCCCTTGGTATCCGGTCGGCCGCCCGGACAGTGGTGGCCGTCCGCGGCCTCCACAAGTTCTGGGCACTGGAGGGCGTCACCGCCACGGATCCCGCCAGTGATGTCCACCCGCCGATGCCCGGCCAGCGGCTGCCCAAGGCCATCAGCGTGGATGAAGTCACCCGGATCCTGGAGGCAGCCGGAACCGACACGCCCACGGGGCTGCGGGATCGGGCCCTGCTGGAATTCCTGTACTCCACCGGCGCCCGCATCAGCGAAGCCGTGGGTCTCGATGTGGACGACATCTCCCTGCACGGCGAAGAGCAGGCTGGGGCAGACGGCCCGGCGATCGTCCGGTTGTTCGGCAAGGGCTCCAAGGAACGGCTGGTCCCGCTCGGGTCCTTCGGCGCCAGGGCCCTGGATGCCTACCTGGTCCGCGGCCGGCCCCTGCTGGCGGCCAAGGGGAAAGGCACCCCGGCCCTCTTCCTGAACGCCCGGGGCGGCCGGATCAGCCGGCAAAGCGCCTGGACGATCCTCAAGGCGGCGGCCGAGAAGGCCAACATCACCAAGGACGTCTCGCCGCACACCCTGCGGCACTCCTTCGCCACCCACTTGCTCGAAGGCGGGGCCGACGTCCGCGTGGTCCAGGAACTGCTGGGCCATGCTTCCGTCACCACCACCCAGGTCTACACGCTGGTGACGGCGGATACCCTGCGGGAGATCTACGCCGCCGCGCATCCAAGGGCCCTGGGCTAAGCCACCGGCCGTCAGCTTCGCCGGCCTACGTGGAAATGCTGAATGGGCGGTCTGCTTGGTCCTTTGAGATGGGCGACGCCGCCCTTGCGACAATCGATCCAGCTCACCGCCGTCCCGGAGGCCGTCGCCCGCATTCTTCGGCCAGAAACCGACCCGGCCCTCCGCATCATTGGACGTGGCGTCGACGATCGCCAAGTCGTGTACCAGCCAGCCGTCGAGGACGGCCAGTGTCATCAAATTGTCGGTGGCTGGTCATAGTCTTTGGGTGTGAAGAGCGGAGCGGGTTTGAGTGCCGGGTGCAGGGAGGCGGTGGCGGCTGTCGCTGCGTCCGCTGCTGCGCTGGCGGTTTTCACGGGCGCGGGCGGGGGCGGCGCTGAGCCGTCCGGCGCGGATCCGTTGCGGGATCTGGCGGATGATTGCCTGGACGGGTTGGCCGAGGCGGCCCGGTTGGAGGCCCGGACTGCGGCGTTGAAGGTGCGGCTGGCCGCGGAGTATGTGCAGGCGGCCAGGTTGCTGGCGGCTCCGGGGGCGTCCCGGCAGGACCG
>NZ_JBFTIK010000040.1:0-12270 GCF_056394725.1 Arthrobacter sp. 10N418 | reverse complement strand
CGAACAGCACGATCACCGGAAGTGGAACCGGCGCCAACCCAGGCGAACCAACAGGCCACACCAGACTGCCCGAAAACAGAAAACAACCGCCCAACAGCCGCGGCCACAAATCAGCGGCCATCAACGAGCACCATGAAAAATCGAGGCTAGGCGCCCCTACTTCTTGGCGTCGACGGCTGTCTGCAGGAACTGGTCGAACGGTGTCTGGGCGCTGTCGCCCTTGCCCCACTGCTTGCCCTCGACGAAGACGGTCGGCGTGCCGGTGACCCCGATGGCCTGGGCCTCCTGCGTGGCGTACTTGACGTACGGCCGGTACGTCTTGTCATCCACGCACTTGTCGATGTTCTGGGCCCCGGCGTCGGTGGCCATCTTCTTCAGGTCCGAGTCCGACAAGCCGGCGGAGCCTTCGGCCGGCTGCTTGTCATAGAGCGCGTTGAAGAAGTCCGCGTATTTCTCCGGGGACGTGTTCGCCACACAGGCAGCAGCGTTGGCCGCGCGCGAGGAGTAGTTGGTGCTCGAGCGGCTGTCCAGGAAGCCCAGCGGGCGGTATTCCACCGTGATCTTCCCGTCGTTGCGCAGCTTGGTGAGCGTGTCGTTGTACTGCGCCTCGAAGTTCTTGCACACCGGGCAGATGAAGTCGACGTAGAGGACCACCTTGACCGGCTTGCCGGCTTCGGCCTCGGCACCGGGCGCGGTGACCTCGGCGGGCGGCGTGGCCGGCGCCGACGGAAGATCAGCGATCTTTACCGTCCCGGCATCGGACTTCGCGACGTCGGTATTGGCCAGGAGGGTGACACCGCCGTGAACGTTGCCGTTGGCCGGGGTGGGCCCGTTGTCGGCCACCGGAGCGTTGTTCTTAATGCCAGATGTGATGACGAGGGCCACGATTGCGAGGATTGCCACGACGGCCACAACAATGCCCCACCCGATGAGCCGCTTGTTGCGCTTGTCCTTCTTCAGCTGCGCCTCGCGGATCTCACGGGCTTTCTCGCGGGCCGCGGCGGTGCGCTCCGCCTTGGACGGTCGGGGTTCGTTTGCGGGGCTCATTAATTCCTCGTGTCGATCGGCCTGGAAGGTCCACTCATTTGCAGTTTCATCATTTTAGGGGAGAAACCCGGGAGCTTGCGCCTTCAAGTTTCCGTCCCGTCCCCCCAACGGGCGAATAGCCCGGAAGATTCCGTCCGGCTAGGGTGGGTTGAGAGCCACAAGCGACCCCAGGGGGCACCAATGGAAGCAACCGACCACGCAGATCATGCCGGTTCGGCCACCGCCAACACGGCGAGTGAGACCGCACCAAAATCCAAAAAAGCGGACGCGAAGTCCGGAAGCACGACCGGTCCTGACGGTGGCGCAGAGGAGGCCGCGGCACAGTATGACTTCATGGTGGTTTCCAACCGTCTGCCCGTCGACCGCTGCTCGCCGGACGAGAGGGGCTGCGAAGACGGCTGGCGCCGCTCCCCGGGCGGGCTCGTGACGGCGCTGGCGCCCATGATGACCAAGACCGACGGCGCCTGGGTCGGCTGGCACGGCGCGCCCGACGAGCACGTCCAGCCCTTCAGCCACGGCGGCATCGACCTCGTCCCGGTCCAGCTGAGCACCGAAGACATCGAGCTCTTCTACGAAGGGTTCTCCAACGCCACCCTTTGGCCGCTGTACCACGACGTGATTGCCCCGCCGGAGTTCCACCGCAAGTGGTGGGACTCCTACCGGAAGGTCAACAGAAGGTTTGCCGACGCCGTGCTCCACCACGCGAACCCCGGCGCGACCGTCTGGGTGCAGGACTACCAGCTCCAGCTCGTTCCGAAGATGCTCCGCGAGGCGAGGCCGGACCTGAGGATCGGGTTCTTCAACCACATCCCCTTCCCGCCGCCGGAGATCTTCGCCCAGCTCCCCTGGCGCCGGGCCATCATCGACGGCCTGCTGGGTGCCGACCTCGTGGGTTTCCAGCGCAGCAGCGACGCCGGGAACTTCATGCGCTCAGCCCGCCGTTTCCTGGGTGCCAGCGTCAAGCAGCAGCAGGTCCACGTCAGGGGAACCGACGGCGTCACCACCCACATCGCCCGCGCCCAGGCGTTTCCGATTTCCATCGACGTCAAGCAGATCAGCGAACTGGCCCGGAAGCCGGAAGTCATCGAGCGCGCGCAGCAGATCCGGCGGGACCTCGGGAACCCGAAAACCATCCTGCTCGGCGTCGACCGACTCGATTACACCAAGGGCATCCGACACCGGCTCAAGGCCTACGAAGAGCTGCTGGCCGAAGGCAAGGTCACGGTGGAAGACGCGTCCCTGATCCAGGTGGCCAGCCCCAGCCGGGAACGCGTGGAGCAGTACCGCCTGCTGCGCGAGGAAGTCGAAGGGACCGTCGGCCACATCAACGGCACCTACGACACCATGGAGAACACGGCCGTCCGCTACCTGCACCACAGCTATCCCATCGAGGAAATGGTGGCGCTCTACCTCGCGGCCGACGTCATGCTTGTCACGGCGCTGCGCGACGGCATGAACCTGGTGGCCAAGGAATTCGTCACCGCACGGACGAACAACGACGGCGCGCTGGTGCTCAGCGAGTTCGCCGGCGCCGCGGACCAGCTCAAGCAGGCGCTGCTGATGAATCCGCACGACATCGACGGCCTCAAGGAGGCCATTATGAAGGCCGTGAACATGCAGCCCGCCGAGGCCGCCCGCCGGATGCGTGCGATGCGCAAGCAGATCCTGGACCACGACGTCGACCTCTGGTCCTCCGATTTCCTGACCGCCCTCGACGAGAAGGTCGTGCGCGATGACTCCTGACGCGGCCGATACCGGCGAGGCCGGCACCAACAGCTCAGGCACCACTCCCCTCCCGCTCTCCCCGGGGCTGCCCGAGGCCGTGCGGCGCGTCGCAGGCACCGGGCACCTGCTCGTGGCGATGGATTTCGACGGCACCATGGCGCCCCTCGTGGACCATGCGGCCGACTCCCGTGCGCTGCCGCGCTCGGCGGCCGCCTTCGCCGGGCTGGCGGGGCTTCCCGGGACGACGACGGCACTGATCTCGGGACGGGCGCTGGATAGCCTGCGGGCGGTCGCCTCCCCTCCGGAGAACACCCTGCTGATCGGCAGCCATGGGGCAGAAATCTGGATGGGGCCCGGTTCCACGCAGCTGACGCTCGACGATGCCCAGCGGGACCTGCTCGCGGAAGTCCGCAAGATGCTCGAGGAGATCGTGGAACAGGCCCCCGGCACCCTGCTGGAAGACAAGCCGGCCGGCGTCGTGCTTCACACCAGGCTGGCCGCGGACGACGTCGCCGAGGATGCGGTGGCCGCCGCCCGCGCTGTCCTGCAGGGCCGCAAAGACGTTTTCGTGAAATCCGGAAACCGGGTGCTGGAGACCTCCGTGGTTAACGCCTCCAAGGGCGAAGGAGTCGACTTCCTGCGGCAGGCATGCGGCGCAACGGCAGTGGTCTTCGCCGGTGACGACACCACCGACGAGGACGCCCTCGGCCATCTGCTCCCCGGGGATCTGGGCGTGAAAGTGGGGCCCGATTTCACCCAGGCCGAGTTCCGGGTGGAGTCCCCCGAACACGTCTGCGATTTCCTGGAGGCGCTCCTGACGGAGCGCAAGCGGGTTGTCAGCGGGTAGTCATCGCCTGAGCCGCCAGGCCTGCAGCGGGAGCCGCCGCAACGCCCGGTAAGCGGTATCACATGTGACATCCGTAACATTTTGGCCCAAATGCCATATATCTGACATACTCTGATTGTGATGTGGCGCACAAGAACCGTGCGGCGTCATTGGATACTCCTCGGCTTCGGCCGGGGAGTATGCGCACGTCTCGTGCGGATAACTTAATAACAACTGCATACAAAGACCATTCACTACGGATCGTCCGGCACGTACCTGCCGGTGAAGGGATTGATAACTGTGGCTACAGTTACTTTTGATAACGCAACACGTCTTTACCCGGGCACCGAAAAGCCCGCTGTTGACAAGCTCAACATTGAAATCGCCGATGGCGAGTTCCTGGTCCTCGTGGGACCCTCAGGCTGTGGAAAGTCGACCTCCCTGCGAATGCTTGCAGGTCTTGAGGACGTGAACTCCGGCCGTATCCTCATTGGCGACCGCGATGTCACCGACGTTCCGCCCAAGGACCGTGACATCGCCATGGTTTTCCAGAACTACGCCTTGTACCCGCACATGACTGTCGCGGACAACATGGGCTTCGCGCTGAAGATTGCCGGCGTCAGCAAGGAAGAGCGCGCCGAGCGGGTCCGTGAAGCCGCCAAGCTGCTCGACCTCGAGCCCTACCTGGACCGCAAGCCGAAGGCACTCTCCGGCGGCCAGCGCCAGCGTGTCGCCATGGGCCGCGCAATCGTGCGTAACCCGCAGGTCTTCCTCATGGACGAGCCGCTGTCCAACCTGGACGCCAAGCTCCGCGTCCAGACCCGCACCCAGATTGCGTCCCTGACCCGCCGGCTCGGCGTGACCACCGTCTACGTGACCCACGACCAGGTCGAGGCCATGACCATGGGCGACCGCGTTGCAGTGCTCAAGGACGGTCTGCTGATGCAGGTCGACACCCCGCGAAACCTCTACGACAAGCCGAAGAACGTCTTCGTGGCCGGCTTCATCGGCTCGCCCGCCATGAACCTGCTCGAGCTTCCGGTTGTCGACGGCGGCGTGCAGTTCGGCGGAACCGTCTACCCCGTACCGCGCGATGTCCTCGAAGAGGCGCACGGCCGCACGGTCACCGTCGGTTCGCGTCCGGAAGACCTCGAGACCGCACCCGAGGGTGAGGGCCTGCACGTCGAGGTCGACGTCGTCGAGGAACTCGGCGCCGACGCCTACGTCTACGGCCACACCACCCTGGACGGCCAGAGCCACGACATAGTGGCCCGCGTCGACGGCCGCCGCCCGCCGATGAAGGGTGAATCCATCTGGGTCCGTCCGCAGTCGGGCCACGTACACCTGTTCGACACCAAGACGGGCCTGCGCCTCGGCGACTGATCCCCTCTGCGCGTATCCGACGGCGGCCCTCCCCACTGGAGGGCCGCCGTCGGCCGTTAAGCGCCCCCATTTCGCCGGCGTTGCCCCGTTCGTTAGGGCCACCGCCCTTCGTACGGAAGAATTGGTTCATGACCGAGGAAAGCAACGCCCAGTGGCACGACGAACCCACCGACTACGGTCAGATCGGGAAACTGCCGCGGTTCGAAGCCGCCAGCGCCAACGATGAGAAGGCCTCCGTCGCGTCCAGTTCGCTGAGCATCACCGCGGCCGCGACCGAGCCCGAACTGTTGGACCTGCCGTGGCATGTCGCCCTTGAGGACTGGCCGGCCGAGTACCTCGCCGCCCTCCCCCGCGGCATCTCCCGCCACATTGTCCGCTTCGCCCACCTCGGCGGGTCCGTGATCGCCATCAAGGAAACCTCGGAGCACATCGCCCGGCACGAGTACCACATGCTCCGCAAGCTCGCGCGGCTGGACGTCCCCTGCGTGGAGCCGGTGGCCGTCATCACCGGACGCACCACCCCGGACGGCCGTCCGCTGAACCCCGTGCTGGTTACCCGGCACCTCAAGTTCTCCATGCCGTATCGTGCGCTCTTCTCCCAGATGCTGCGCAAAGACACCCTGACCCGCCTGATCGACGCGCAGGCCCTCCTGCTGGTCCGGCTGCACCTGATCGGCTTCTACTGGGGCGACGTCTCCCTCTCCAACACCCTGTTCCGCCGCGACGCCGGCGCTTTCGCCGCATACCTCGTGGATGCCGAGACGGGCGAGCTGTACCCGGACCTGTCCACCGGGCAGCGTGAGTACGATCTCGAAATCGCCCGGGTCAACATCGCCGGTGAACTCATGGACCTGCTCGACGGGGGCCTCATCGAAGAAAAGGTGGATCCGGTGGCCACCAGCGAACTCATCATGGACAGCTACCGGCGCCTCTGGACCGAGCTGACCGAAAAGGAGTCCTTCGAGATCGGTGAACGCTGGCGCGTGGCCGCCCGCATCCGCAAGCTCAACGCACTCGGCTTCGACGTCGAGGAATACGCCATCAAGACCACCCAGAACGGGTCCACCATCCAGTTGCAGCCCAAGGTCGTGGACGCGGGGCACCACCAGCGCCGGCTCCTGCGCCTGACCGGCCTGGACGCGCAGGAAAACCAGGCCCGGCGGCTCCTGAACGATATGGACTCATTCAGGGCTGACAACAACCCCGGCATGGACGAGGAATACAGCGCCCACCTGTGGGTCAGCCAGATCTTCGAGCCGATCGTGCGCTCCATCCCGCGCGACCTCTCCGGCAAGCTCGAGCCGGCGGAGGCGGTGCACGAGATCCTGGAGCACCGCTGGTACATGTCCGAAAGGGAAAACCGGCACATCCCGCTGGCCGAGGCGGTGCAGTCCTACATCGACTCCGAGCTCCGCCACCGCCGGGACGAGGCGGCCATCATGCTCAACCCGGACACCGAACTGCTCAAGATCCTCGAGGTGGAGACCGAGGAATCGCGCTACGGCGACGAGGATGAGGACGAGTACCCGGACTCCGACGACTAGGCTGTGCGCTGGGCCACGCCTACTGATGCCCCACCCAACTGACTCGCAGCAGGGGCCGTTCTGGGCCCTCAGAACGGCCCCTGCTGCCAGCTACTTGGGCTTACACATTGTGGCCCGGGCGGGCTAAATCGCTTTGCCCGGGTTGAGGATGCCCGAAGGGTCGAAGAGTTCCTTGATCCGGCGCTGCAGTTCGCGCACGGGTTCTTTTTGCTCGAGGCCCAGCCAGCGCAGCTTGAACTGGCCGACGCCGTGCTCCCCCGTAATGGTGCCGCCCATGGCCAAAGCCACGGTGATGGACTTGTCCAGGGCCGCGCCGAGGCGCGTCATGGCGTCAGCGTCGACGCCGCTGTCACTCCGGTCCACCCAGAACGTTGGGTGGAGGTTGCCGTCCCCGGCGTGCGCCACGACCTTGAGCCGGACCTGGTGCTCGGCAGCCATGGCTTCCAGCTCAGCGACGTAGTCCACGAGGCGCGAACGCGGCACGGCGACGTCCTCGCCCACGCGGTATTCGTCGTCGACCTCGACGCCGCGGCTGTTGCGGCGCAGTTCCACGAGGCGCTCGGCCTCCGCGCTGGCCTCCATGGTCACCTCAGCACCGCCGGCCGCCAGCACAGGCCGGATGGCGGCGGCCTCCGCGGCGGCCCCAAAACCGTCGGTCTGGATGAGCAGCAGGGAGGCGCCGCGCGCGGCCAGGGACGAGCCGTGGACGTCATCGAGCTGGGCGAGCGATCCGCCGTCGAGCAATTCCATGATGGCTGGCTGCACGCGCGCCCTGCCCACAGCCAGGACGCCCGCCGCGGCACTCCGGAAGTCCGGGTAGAAGGCGGCAATCGTGTGCACCTCGCGGGGCAGGTACTTGAGCCGGACCGTGACGCCGACGACGATCCCCAAGGTCCCCTCCGAACCGACGAACAGTCCGGTGAGGTCGTAGCCTGCGACGCCTTTGAAGGTCTGGTGGCCGGTGTGGATGAGCGAGCCGTCCGCCAGCACGACGTCGAGCGCCAGAACCGAGTCCCGCGTCACGCCGTACTTCGCACAGCGAAGGCCGCCGGCGTTGGTGGCCACGTTGCCGCCGATGGTGGAGATTTTGAAGCTGGCCGGGTCCGGGGCATACATGAGCCCGTGCACCGCAGCGGCGGCGTTGAGGTCCGCGTTGATGACACCTGGTTCCACGACGGCCGTCTCATCGTCAGGGTTGAGGTTCAGGATGCGGTTCATTCGTTCGAGGCTCAGGACGACGCAGCCCTCGCTGGCATGGGCGCCGCCGGACACGCCGGTGCCCGCACCGCGCGCCACCACGGCAATCCCGCGGGCGGCGCAGGCGCTGACGGTCGCCTGGACGTCGGCCACGGATTCCGCACGGACCACGGCCTGGGGTAGCTGGTAGTCCAGCACCGGGGCTTGGTCCACGGCGTAGGCGGCCAGCGTGTCCGGGTCCCCGGCCACTTTCTCCGTGCCGAGGGCAGAGGTCAGCTCCTCAATGATGCTGCGCATGCGGTCTCTCCAGTTCTCCATCGAATCCGGATTTCAGTCTACGACCGCAGGACCGGCACCCGGGTCCCGGGTCCCGGGAGGACCCACGCGGCCGCCGCCGGGCCGCGGGTGCAGATCAGGGCGGTTGCAGCAGCCGCATCCGCCCTGATCTGCCCAGTCATGAATGCAGCGCGGCTTGCTGAAGCCTGAGCCCGACGGCACCGCCAATGCTGTGGGTCACACTTGCAAACGCTTCCAAAGAACACGGTGACCTTGCCTTCGACGTCCCACCTACCGGCCGGGAGCTCGAACCGCCACATGAGACCCTCAAACCCTGCAGGCCGGGGAAGCCACCCGAATGGGCCGGAAAGGCGGGCGAATTCGTCTGGGAAATATCCATACGGTGGTCGAACGCGGCGCGGTCGACACATAACTGGAAGCGTTTTCAATTGCGGCCGATCAGCCTTACGATTACCGGCATGTCCGTTGATTCAGCACTTGCCGCCCCCGCCGCACTGATTGGCACCCTGACGCCGGTTCACGCCGCCGACAGCTTCCCCGGGTGGTGGCGCTCCGCCGTCATCTACCAGGTCTATCCGCGCTCGTTCCGGGACCTGAACGGTGACGGCATCGGCGATCTCGCCGGCATTACCGCCGAACTGCCGAAGCTCGTGGAACTGGAGATCGACGCCGTCTGGCTTTCCCCGTTCTACCGCTCCCCGCAGCGCGACGCCGGCTACGATGTCAGCGACTACTGCGACGTCGATCCCCTGTTCGGCACCCTCGCGGACTTCGACGCCATGATCACGGAGGCCGCCCGGCTGGGCCTGCGCATGATTGTGGACCTCGTCCCGAACCACTGCTCGGACCAGCACCAGGCGTTCCAGGCGGCCTTGGCTGCGCCCGCCGGAAGCCCGGAACGGGATATGTTCATCTTCCGGGACGGACGTGGCGCCTTCGGCGGGGAGCCGCCGAATAATTGGCAGTCCCACTTCGGCGGCCCGGCGTGGACCCGGATCACGGAACCCGACGGCACGCCCGGCCAGTGGTATTTGCACCTCTTCGACACCTCCCAGCCGGACTTCAACTGGGACAACGACGCCGTGCACGAGGAATTCGAGCGCGTCCTGCGCTTCTGGCTGGACCGCGGGGTTGCCGGGTTCCGCGTGGACGTGGCCCACGCACTGGTCAAGGCTCCGGGGCTTCCGGAATGGGGCGGCCGGGCCGACGGCAACAGCTGCGACGGCTACCCTGGCCATGACGCCCCGATGTTCGGCCAGCCGGCGCTGCATGACATCTACCGGAAGTGGAGGCGGATCCTCGCCGAATACGGGCCGGACCGCATCCTCTGCGCCGAGGCCAATGTGGACCCGCTCCCCCGTCTGGCTGACTGGGTCCGTCCGGACGAGATGCACCAGGCATTCAACTTCCCCTATCTCCACGCCGGCCTGGATGTGCGTCATATGCGCCACGTGATCACCGAGTCGCTGACGGCGCTGGACTCCGTCGGCGCGCCCAGCACATGGGTCCTCTCCAACCACGACGTCGTCCGCCACGCCACCCGCTTCGGATACGACGGCCACGCGCCCCGCGACGGCGACGGGATCGGCACTTCCGATCCGCAGCCTGACGAGGCCCTTGGCCGCGCCCGGGCAGCGGCAGCCTCGATGTTCATGCTCGGCCTTCCAGGCGGCGCCTATCTCTACCAGGGCGAGGAGCTCGGCCTCCCGGACGGCATCGACATTCCGGACAGCCAGCGACAGGATCCCACATTCGGCCGGACCGGCGGTGAGCGCCTCGGGCGTGACGGCTGCCGCGTTCCGCTGCCGTGGCGGCGCGGAGCGCTCCACTCCGGCTTCGGCGCCGGGCAGGACCCCTGGCTGCCGCAGCCGGCGAGCTTCGATGAGCTGGCCCGGGACGCCCAGGCCGCATCGCCGTCGTCGCACCTGTTCCTGTACCGGCGGATGCTGGCCCTCCGGCGGGAGCTGGAGCTCGGCAAGGGATCGCTGTCCTGGCTAGAAGAATGGTGCACCGATTCCAGCCTCGCCTACCTCAACGGCACCACCCTGGTGCTGATCAACGTGGGCCGGGAGGCTCTGGATCTCCCCGACGGAAAGGTGCTCCTCCGTAGTTCCGGCACCAGCGGCGAGCCTTCCGGCACCGGGTTCGAGTCATCGGAACCGGGCGAAGCCGGCCATCGGCTAGGCTCGGGTGAAACTGTTTGGCTGGAAATCCGCATCGAGGACGCGGAGAGCTGAGAATGCCCGGCATCAAGGACGTCGCGGAACGGGCGGGCCTCTCCATCGCCACCGTTTCGCGGGCCTTGAGCGGCAAAGGCAATGTCTCGACGCGCAGCCGCGAGCGTGCCCGGTTGGCCGCTGCCGAGCTCGGGTTTGTGCTTTCTTATCACGCCTCCAGCCTGGCCTCGGGACGGAACCACAACGTCGGTGTCGTGGTTCCGTCCGTGCACCGCTGGTTCTTCTCCTCCGTGGTTGAAGGCGTCTCGGCGACCCTGCTCGATGCGGGGTACGACCTCACGCTGTACAACGTCAGCGAGGGGCAGGAGCGCCGGCACAAGGTGCTGAACGACTTCCTCCTCCGCAAGCGCGTTGATGCGGTCATCGCCGTTTCGCTGGAACTCAGTGAGGCCGAGATCCGGCAGTTACTGGCCATTCACCGGCCCATCGTAGGAATCGGCGGACCACTGCCGGGTGCCTCGACCATCCGGATCGATGACTCGGGCATCGCCGAGTCGGCCGCCCGGCACCTCATCCAGCTCGGACACAGCAAGATTGCCCACATGACCGGTGACGCGGCGTATGACCAGGACTTCCGGCTGCCCGGCACTCGCCAAGGCGGCTTCGAGAAGGCCATGAAGGCGGCAGGTCTGGCGGTCCGGCCGGAGTGGCAGGTCTCAGCGGACTTCACCGTACAGGGCGCCTACGCGAGTGCCAGGCGGCTTCTGGGCGCCTCGGAGGAACGCCCGACTGCGGTCGCCGCGGCTTCCGATGAAATGGCGATCGGCACCATCCTCGCCGCCAGGGACTTCGGCCTCAGGGTTCCGTCCGACCTCTCCGTGATCGGCATCGACGGGCACGAGCTCGGCGGGGTGTTCGGGCTGACGACCATTGACCAGGATGCGCGCGGCCAAGGCGCCCTGGCTGTGCAGCGGCTGCTGGCAGGGCTCGACGTCGGCGCGAGCACCGCCACTGAAGACACCGAGTACCCGACACGCCTTGTCATCCGCTCCAGCACCGCAGTGCCTCCCGTGGACGCCGTGCCGTTGCGCTAAGTGCCGGCTATCGCCTCGGTGGCGGCCTACCTGCCCGGGTTCCTCGCGCCGTTGCTGGGCCCTCCGCGCCGCGGCGCCCGGAAAACCGGGGAAGCCGTGCGGGGTCCATGCACCGCTCATCGAAGCAACTGGGCAGGAGCGCCGCGATGCGACCCACAGGCCCGGCACGCTCAGGCCCCGGCACCGCCCATGAAGCGCACGAAGCGATCCAGCACGCCGGGCCAGCCGGCTATGTACCCCGCCCGTGTGGCGGCGGGATCCTCGGCACCCTCCCAGCCGCTGTGCACCAACCTGAGCTCGGTGCCACCTTCGACAGCACGGAAGGCGACGCGCAGTTCCGTGGACCACACGGCGGAGCTTCCCGGGTGCCAGCTGGCGTGGAAGGACAGCGGGGGCTGCCAGTCGTCGATCGAGCCCCAGATCGCTGTCCGACCGTCATCCGCAGTCTCCAGGATCAAGTTCTCTTCGAACTCCACATAGGAGCCGGCGCCGTAGACGCTGTGATCCTCGAGGGGCCACCAGAGGTGGGTGTGTTCGGTGAATCCCACGAAAGCCCGGGCGACAGCACCAGGCACGACCACCGTGAAGACGACCGGCTCCAGCCCATCGGACGCCTCCGGTTCCGGAATATCAGATTGATCGGCAGGAGCGTGGCTGAAGAGGTTGTCCATGGGCATCTACTTTACCTGCGCCAGTCCTGGCGGGTTCTCGGGGCCCCGTCCGCCAAAGCGGTTCCCGGTCCGAGCCGGTGTGCTGATTGCCGGCAACCTGGGTCTCGGGAATGGCGGTTAAATGGCTCGAGCCCCGACATTCCTTGTCGGGGCTCGAGCTCTAATTTATGTCCGGCGGTGACCTACTCTCCCACACCCTCCCGGGTGCAGTACCATCGGCGCTGTGGGTCTTAGCTTCCGGGTTCGGGATGGGACCGGGCGTTTCCCCCACGCTATGACCGCCGTAACCCTGTTACCCGTTCCCCCGGC
>NZ_JBFTIK010000039.1:0-14410 GCF_056394725.1 Arthrobacter sp. 10N418 | reverse complement strand
TCAAACCCCGGGGAGAGGCTCCCGCCGCTGAAGCGGTCGGGTTCAGTAAGGAAGTGGGCAGATCTCATGGCCACCGACGGGCAGTTTTCCTGGCCGTCAGTGGGCAGTTCCGTGGCCGCCTACGGGCAGTTTTTCATGGCCGCTAACACCTGACCTCGGGAGGGACTGGTGAAGGCGTGATTGACATCCTCAACTAAGTCATCAGAGCGGTCCCCAAGGAGGTCTTGCTCGCAACCCAAGCCGACGTACGTGACGCACTGGCGGCGAAAGGTAGGAAACCTGCTGGAATTCAGCGAAGACGCCGATGCAATCCGATACTTCCAATCCATCAGCCTATGGCCGGCCCGCCCGTCTCTTGGGCGTGCCGCGGAAGCACGGTCCCTAGAAATGTATGTATCGGATTAGAGCTTTTTTCATGAACTTCATCCTTTGGACAGACCCGCTCCGCTTCCTGCCGCCGGCGCAAGCACAACATGCCGGCGGATGGATCCCGGATCGTTGGACGCGATCCCGGGAGGGGAACCGGATAGTTACGTGATAACCAGTAGAGCTGTCCCTCCGGGATATATGGCCGACGGTCGTGGTCAGTCCGTCTACAGGACCCTGTCTTACCAGAATTGCCCGGGGCGCTACAGTGCATGCCCTTGTCCTGACCCTCGGTAGGGACCAAAGACGCTGATTGAACAAAGCGTCATCATCACCGTTTTCGATGAACAGGAAAGAACACGGCACGAAACGGCGACCGCCAAACTCGCCGGCCACGCACACGCCGTCGCCGTCGACCACGTCACCCACCGCGTCTATTTCCCGCTCTAGGACATTAACGGCCGGACCCACATCGCACAGACTGCCAGATCATTTGACCGACCGGATATCAGAACGACTAGGGCTTCAATCCATTGCAGCGATTTCTTCGACTGCCTGTGTCAGTGCCGCCATGGATGCAGGGCATCCATGCCCCTCGTCCTCGATGACGACGAGCCTGCTTGACTCCCAACGCCGGTGCAGCTCCCACGCAGTGATGGCGGGTCCGCTGATGTCCCGCCGGCCATGAACAAGGTATCCGGGGATGCCGTTGAGCCCGTGAATCCGCGGGATAATTTCCTGCCCGTTGGTCAGGAACCCGTCATTCGCCCAGGAGTGCGTAACGAGCAGAGCGAACGTCATGCGCTCTCGCTCGTCTTCAAACAGCGGGCCCGGCAGCCAGTACGGGTCCAGCGATATGTGTGTGGATTCCCAACGGTCCCAGGACGGTGCGGCAAGTCGGGCATCGTCACGATCTTTATCGGCTAGTCGACGCGCGTATGCTTCGACCACCCGTTTCCCGGCTTCGCGTTGGCCGCCTCCGCGAATTCCGCCCACGCTTCGGGAAGGATGCGTCCAACGTCTTCGGTGATCCATTGGATCTCTTCCCGGCTGCTTGTTGTCACGGTCGTCCTGGACAACGGGAGCACTCTTGCCACACCCACGCTGGTCCAGGCCGATAATGCGAAAGCGGCTGGGGTCATGGCTTACGGTAACCGCCTCGACCGAGGGAACCACCAGGGCCTCCGTGAAGGTATAGAACTGGAATGCCGGCAGGTTCGCCGGTGGCTTCCCAATAGATCCCGGCATTGGGCACGTCCACCCAACCGCTTTTGGTCTCCGATTGCTCGTCCGTCACCCGTCCACAGTATTGGAACTTGAGCGGGACAGCTCTGTTCACTCCAAGCCGTCAGGGACTCCAGACGGGACGTCGGCTCCTCCTCCGGTCGATGTTTGATTCGACTCCCATAGGAGCATCGTCGTACGCACCCGCAGGGCCAGGCTGCCCTGCGCCCTGCGACGGTGAGCCCTGGACTCCAAACCGGCGCCGAACCGGAGACCCTTTTACTGGTTGGAGCGGCGCGGAGACCAGATGCCTGGACACGGCGGACCAATTCCACCAGTCGAAGGCACCCTCACCATGATTACACTGAGGAGGAGTATTCAGACGCCCCATCTGGGGCAGCGTTCCGGCCGGACGGTTGGCGAGGCGGGTCCGGATCCTGTCCCCAGCTCCGGGAGTCTGGCGGCCATCTCCCCCGGCAAACAGAATCGAGTGATGGGGCAATGCGGATCCTCATTTCCGGTGCCAGCATCGCCGGCCCCGCCGCGGCGTACTGGCTCGCTCGATACGGCCACACGGTGACCGTGGTAGAACGCGCTCCCCGGCTCCGCGAGAGAGGTGGGCATGCTGTCGACCTGTTCCGACCAGCCTTGGCCATCGTCGAGCAGATGGGCGTGCTGACCCAGGTCCAGGACAAGGCGACAGGCATCAACCGGGCAACCATCTTCACGCCGGGAGCCAAACGCCCCGTCGAGGCGGAAATCGACAAGTTCCTCAACGCCGTCTCCGACCGGCATGTCGAGATCATGCGGGATGACCTGAGCGAGATCCTGGCCGCCAGCACCCGTGACGACGTGGAGTACGTATTCGGAGACTCCATCGCCACCGTCTCCGCAGAGAGCGGCAAGGTCACCTTCGAACACGCCGGGCCGCGGTCTTTCGACGTGATCGTCGGCGCTGATGGGCTGCACTCCAACGTGCGGAGCCTTGTCTTCGGGGACGAGAGGCGCTTCAGCTCCTTCCTCGGGGCCCATCTGGCCGTCTTCTCGATGCCCAACTATCTGGGGCTCGACCGGCGCAGGATCGCCTATCTGGACGCAGGCCGGCTGGCGGCAACCTACAGCGCCCAACACATGGACGATGCCAGGGCGCTCTTCCTGTTCCGCTCGGAGCGCCCGCTCGTGTACGACCACCGCGACGTTGCCCGGCAGAAGGAGTTGCTACGCGGGGTCTTCGCCGGCATGGATGGCGAGGTCAACCGGTGGCTGGAGGAACTCGACAGAACTCCGGCCTTCTACTTCGATGCCATCACTCAGCTGACCATGGAGACCTGGTCCCGGGGCCGAGTCACGCTCCTGGGCGATGCCGGCTAATGCCCCGGTCCTGTCGTCGGCGGCAGCGCGAGCCTTGCCGTCGTCGGGGCCTACGTGCTGGCGGGCGAGCTGGCCGCGGCCGAAGGCGACTATCGGCGTGCCTTCATCGCCTGTGAACGGGAAATGGGCAAGTACGAGCAGGGCGGCCGATCGCTGGCCCGCCACGCGGCCCGGACCCTGATCCCGGCCAGCCGGGCGCAGGTGTGGGCACTTGCCCAGAGCGCCCGGCTGATCTCCCGCCTTCCCGTCGGCCCAATAAGGGCCGCGGCTCGGCTCAGCAACCAAGGTCTGCGCCTGGCCGATTCAATGGCGATGAAAGACTACGCCGGGAAGCAGCGGCCGACGACGTGAGGTGCTGTCGGAGCCGGACGAAGTCAATGGTCAGCTGATCGCCCGAAGCTTTCTGCCCGAACCCCGTGAATCAGGCGGACAGAACCCCCGCGACTGGTTGCCGGACTCGTGCGGCCTCAGATCGCGAAGCCGGGCGGGGCATGCGGGGGCGCCACCGTCGGGACCCTCACACCATCGACCCCGGGGAGGCCGCCTCGCCGGCGGTCAGTGTCAGGCTGACCCCACGGACCCCCTCTGCAAGGTGCCAGCAAATGCCGCAGGGGATGCCAACCGGCCGCAGAATGCCGTGTCGCCCTGACGTCGGTTTGGGGTATGCCCTAGGCCGCCACGAGCCCGGCGACGTCGGCCAGGAGTTCCACAGAGCGCAGCCGCGCAGCCGTCCCGGTACTCTGGTGCGCCACGATCAGCTCGTCGGCGTCGGCGTGGGCCGTGAACCCGTCCAGGTATTCCAGGACGGCGTCCGGAGTGCCGACGGCCGAGTATTTCATCATCTGCGCCATGTGCTGGCCTTGCGGCGAGTCCAGGATCATGTCCGCTTCGTCGTCGCTAAACACCCGGCCGTTGCCGAAGAACAGTGAGACGCGTGCTCGCTTGGTGGCCTGGAACATCGCGTGGGCGTCCGCGGCCGAGTCAGCGGCAATGACGTTGACGCCGGCGATCACGTAAGGGGCATCGAGCTGCGCGGAGGGCCGGAATTCGCGGCGGTAGGTGGCCACCGCGTCCTGCAGTGCACTGGGTGCGAAGTGCGACGCGAAGGCGTATGGCAGGCCCAGCTGGGCGGCCAGCCTGGCGCCGAACAGGGAAGAGCCCAGAATGTACAGCGGCACGTTCGTGCCCTTGCCCGGGGTGGCCTCCACGCCCGGGATGCGGGTGGGGCCCGTCAGGTAGCCCTGGAGCTCCAGCACGTCCTGCGGGAACCTGTCCGCCGACATCGGATCACGGCGCAGGGCGCGCAGGGTGTTCTGGTCGCTGCCGGGCGCCCGCCCCAGGCCCAGGTCGATCCGCCCCGGGTGCAGGGTTTCGAGCGTGCCGAATTGCTCGGCAATCGTCAGCGGCGAGTGGTTCGGCAGCATGACGCCGCCGGCGCCAAGGCGGATGCTCTCGGTGTGGGCTGCGATGTGGGCAATCAGCACGCTCGTAGCAGACGAAGCGATCGAGGACATGTTGTGGTGCTCGGCATACCAGATCCGCCGGTAGCCGCGCTCCTCGGCGAGCTGAGCCATGGCCACGCTTCCGGCGAAGCTTTCTGTCGCCGTCTGCCCGGGGCCGATGGTTGCGAGGTCAAGGATGGAAAGCGGAACAGTCACGTAAAAAGCCGGCCTTTCGTAGCGGAGCAGTATTTTGGTCAACCACGGAGGGCCCCGGGATATTTCAGCGGCTGTCGCAGGACGGCGCAGCCCCGGCCGGAAATGTCAGCGGATCAGGGGCACGAGACGTCGTAGTCGAGCCCGCCGGAAACGTATTGGGTCATCGACACGCGGCTGCCGGGGGTGAGTCCGGGCAGGGCACAGTTCGACTTGGCGCCGGTCGCCGACCGCGCACCCGCCAGCCAGCTCGGCACCCCCGCCAGCGGGCTCCCCTCAGGAACGGAACCGGCAATCTGTCCCCATTGGCTGCCGGTGGAGTAAATCCCGACGCGGGCCCCGATCCCCGTGAAGTAGGCGGTCATGCCTTCGAGGTCGGCGATGTTGGCTGCCTTGTCGGCCTGCCAGGTGTTGCCGGTTTCCACATCGAGCCACCAGCGGTACGACGCCGGATTGCTCACCCCGCGCAGCTGGGCGTCGTCGTAAGCTTTCGCGTAGCCGTACATGTAGGAGCAGGCCTTGAAGTCCTTGCTTGCGCAGTCGCCGTAGGGATTGGCCACGAGCGCGCCCATATAGGTGTTCGAGGTGGGCCACCAGGATCCTTGCAGCCCGGGGTTGGCGGTGTTGACGTAGAGCGCGACCCTGGGCTGTGACGTCACTGAGGGATCTTTCGCCGTGGACGCCCACGCCAGTTCCGCCCCGAGGCAGGGGTTCGTGGTGTTGGCGAGGCCGTTGTTCACGCCGACAATGGCGAAGGCCGGTTGCTTCGGAAGCGTCGTGCCGCACTGCGGCCAGGACACATCGATACCCACAGGCTCTGATGGTCGCGCCGAGGCGGCCGAGGCCGGCCCGCCGCCCAGCAGGGCGAGGCCCAGGGTCGCAGCAACTGTCAGTACCGTCCGAAACAGTGATGTGGCCATGCCAAAGTCTACGACCGCAGCATCCGGGCGGCTATCCTCGCGGCGCATGTCCGGATGGAACACTCAGCACCATCGTCGGCGACGGAGTCCGGGGCGAGCTGGCCCGGCCGCCGCTTCCCACGCTTCACGTTATCCACCGTCCGCCGGGTCCGATGGCCCCGGCAGAACAGGAGCAGCACTATGGCTAACATTCTGATGGTCGTCTCGGCAGCAGATTCCCTTACGAGGCGCGACGGCAGCGAACACCCCACCGGGTACTGGGCCGAGGAGCTCGTAGTTGCCCACAAGATCCTGCTCGGCGCAGGCCACACCGTCCATATCGCCACTCCGGCGTCGACGCCTCCGCCTACGACGCCGTGGTGATGCCGGGCGGCCACGGGCCGACGACGGACCTCTACCAGGACGCGGACCTCGGCCGACAGCTGGTCGCCCTCAACAAGGAGGGCAAGATGATTGCCCCCTTCTGCCACGGCCCGGCCGGCCTGCTCAGCGCGACGGACGACGACGGCACGTTCGCCTTCGCGGGCCGCCGCCTCACCGTGTTCACGGATGAGGAGGAGGAGCTTAACGGCGGCACTGGCCCCAACACGCCGTGGTTCGTCGAGGACGTCCTGAAGGAGAAGGGCGCCAGCGTTGAGAACGGCCCCGCCTGGACCTCCAATGTCGTCCGGGACGACAACCTCATCACCGGCCAGAACCCGCAGTCCAGCGAGGACGTGGCCAAGGAAGTGCTCAAGGCCCTCGCCGAATAGCGGCGAATAGCGCGGCCGAAAATACTGTCTTAGCCGGGTCCGGGAGCGCCGGACCCGGCTAAGCTGTCGCCATGGCCATCAAATCCACTGCAGATAAAGTCGCCACCATCCAGAAGGGGTACACCCTCGAGGGCCCCACCATCGAGCTGGGAGCCGCGATCATCGACGGCGAACTCCATAAGGAGGCCCCCGTCCGCCTGCCGCTGGCGATGATGAACCGCCACGGCCTGGTGGCCGGTGCGACCGGCACCGGCAAGACCGTCACCCTGCACATGATGGCCGAGCAACTGTCCACCGCGGGCGTGCCGGTGTTCCTGGCTGACATCAAGGGCGATCTCTCCGGACTGGCCACGGCCGCCACCGGCAGCGAAAAACTCCTGGCACGTACGGAGAGCATCGACCAGCCCTGGTCCGGCAAGACCTTCCCGGTGGAATTCCTGGCACTCGGCGGCGACGGCCATGGCATCCCGGTCCGCGCCACCATCACATCCTTCGGCCCCATCCTGCTTTCGCGCGTGATGGAACTGAACGAGACCCAGGAATCCAGCCTGCAGCTGGTCTTCCATTTCGCGGACAAGAACAACCTTGAGCTGATCGACCTCAAGGATCTGCGGGCCGTCATCTCGTTCCTGACCTCGGCGGAAGGAAAGGACGAACTCGAGGAACTCGGCGGCCTCTCCAAGGCAACCGCCGGCGTCATCCTGCGTGGACTCATCACCCTTGAGGCGCAGGGAATGGAAAAGTTCTTCGGCGAGCCCGAGTTCAAGACCGCCGAACTGCTGCGCACGGCCCCGGACGGGCGCGGCATCGTGAGCTGCCTCGAGCTGCCCACGCTGCAAACCAAGCCCATGCTGTTCTCCACCTTCCTGATGTGGCTGCTCGCGGACCTCTTCGAGGACCTGCCGGAGGCCGGCGACCTCGACAAACCCAAGCTCGTGTTCTTCCTGGACGAGGCACACCTGCTGTTCAACGGCGCCTCCAAGGCATTCCTGGATGCGATCACCATCACCGTGCGGCTGATCCGGTCCAAAGGTGTCGGCATCTTCTTCGTGACCCAGACCCCCAAGGATGTCCCGGCCGAAGTCCTGGGGCAGCTGGCCAACCGTGTGCAGCACGCCCTCCGCGCCTACACTCCCGAAGACGCCAAAGCCCTCAAGGCGACAGTCTCCACGTTCCCCCTCAGTGACTACGACCTTGAGGAGACCCTGACCTCGGCCGGCATCGGCGAGGCCGTCATCACCGTGATGAATGAAAAGGGCGCGCCGACGCCCGTGGCCCTGACCCGGCTCCGTGCCCCTGAATCCGTTATGGGCCCGAGCGATGACGCGCTCATAGCCAGCACCGTGGCCGGTTCCGCCCTGCTCACCAAGTACGGCACGGCCGTGGACAACATCTCCGCCTACGAGAAGATCACGGGCAAGGCGGCGTCCGCGGCAAGTGCAGCCGCTCCGGGCGGCGTTCCCGGCGGCGGGGGCGGCGAAGACTCGGGGGGCGCCTTTAATCCCAGCGCCGTCGACGCCGACGCGCGGCGCATCGAGGAAGAAATCCTGGGCCGTCCCAGCAGCCGTCCCGTCCCCCCACCCGAACAGGGACGGACCCCGGA
The DNA here is from genome assembly GCF_056394725.1 of Arthrobacter sp. 10N418. Classification (NCBI taxonomy): domain Bacteria; kingdom Bacillati; phylum Actinomycetota; class Actinomycetes; order Micrococcales; family Micrococcaceae; genus Arthrobacter; species Arthrobacter sp. 10N418. The sequence continues at coordinate 6,519 of NZ_JBFTIK010000039.1, read as the reverse complement.
GCGCCCGGCGCCGGGACGGGCCCCGCAAGACGGGCAGCAGGAGGGTGGCGGCATGGTCGGCGACCTTGCCGGAGCGCTGGGCGGCGCGCTGGGCGGAGGCCTCAAAAGCATGGCCCGATCGTTGGGGACCCAGCTGGGCCGGGAGCTGCTCCGCGGGGTCTTCGGCACCTCATCCAAGAGCCGCCGCTAGCTGTACAGCCAGGGCGCCCACGCGCCGGACCACAGCGGCGGGCTGCGCCGTCGGGCCTGCACGAGCCCCGGCAACTGCAGTACCGCGCGTCACACCGGTCGCCGGTGAAACGAGGTTTCCTGCGGCGTGCAGGTAACGTATGGAACGTGCAGATGAGTCAGGCGTTGGTCAGGATCGCAGCAGGTTGGCTGCTGGGCCTGATGCTTGCCGTGGCCGGTGCCGTGGTTTCGATCAACCTTGTGAACGGCTCCATCGCGGGTCCCCAGCAGCCCGTGCGCGAATATCTTTCCGCCCTGCAGAAGGGCGACGGCGAAAAGGCGCTCGGCCTCCTGCACGCCTCTGTACCGCAAAGCAACGCCGCGATGCTGGATGGAACGGCGCTGCAGACCGCTGCCGCCCGGATCACCGACGTGAAGTTTGGCGACGCGCAGGACCGCGGCGGGGACCAGATGATGGTGCCGATTGACTACACCATCGACGGCAGCCGGTTGCACACCGAGTTCCTGCTGGAGAGTTCGGGAACGGAGTGGCTGTTCTTCCACAAGTGGTCCTTCGTCCCGGCTGCGCTGCCGGTGCTGGACGTCACCGTGGTCAATTCCAACGAGGCCACCCTCAATGGTGTGCCGGTGAACATGCCCAACGGCCGCAACTCCTTCGCCGTTTTCTACCCGGGCGAGTACGAGGCATCCCTGAATGGCCAGTACTTCTCCGCCGCTCCCACCCGGGCCACCCTGGCCGGACGGGACGTGCCCCCGGCCCCGCTGAACCTGCTGACCAAGGCTACGGATGCGCTGAAGAGCGCCGTCAGCGGCAAGGTCAAGGAGTTCCTGGATTCCTGCGCCGACGAGGCCGACAAACAGCAGAAGCTCCAGCCCGCCTGCCCGTTCTACCACGCCACCAACAACCGGGTCGTTGACGGCACCATCGACTGGAGCATCTCCGAATACCCCACGGTCAGCATCGAACCCTTTGGCGGCCGCTGGGTCGTGGCACCGCTGGACGGCAAGGCCCGAATCAAGGCCCGGCAGGTGGATCTGTTCACGGGCGCCGCCACGGACATCAACGCGGTCCACGATTTCAGTTTCACCACCCGGCTGGACATCGACGGCGACACCGTCAAGCTCACGCCACTGCTGAACTACTGAGCCGTCCGGGAAAACGTCACGACGCTGTCGGTTCCGCGGGCGGCCGCCCGGCAAGCTCCTGGGCCAGGAGTCTGCCGCCCGTGACAAAGGTCGCGGACGGCAGACTCCTGATCAGCGTCGGCGCAGACGCCTAGTCCATTCCGCGCAGGTCGAGCACGAGTTCGGTGTCGCCGTCGGTCTGGAGCAGGACCGGAATTCCCCAGTCCTGCTGGTACAGGTGGCAAGCGGCGTGGTCGGGGATCTCGCCGTCCCCGGTCTCAGCGCCGTCGCAGGCCGCGGCGCGGGCCGTGATGTGCAGGACACCCTCCGGGACCGCTGACGAGAGCTCCAGCGTGCGGAGCAGACCCACGGAGGTTCCTCCGCCGGAGAGCAACAGCTCCGGCGGCGTGGAGGAGATCTTCAGCTGGGTCGGATCACCCCAGCGGTCGTCCAGCTTTTGCCCGGTGGGCGCGGTGAAGCGCACGGTCAGCTCCAGCGGTCCGGGCGCCACGGGGCTTTTGGGCCGGTGAGTCTGTGCGGCGCCCTCGTCCACCTGCTGGGCTTCCTTCGGGATGGGCACGTAAACCAGCTGGTGCTTGTTGGCCTCGACCACCACCAGCAGCGGCTCGGCACCGGCAACGTGCGTGTGGTCCACAATCACGTCGGAGGGCTCCGACAGCCCCCGCGCAAGTGTCGAGACGGTGCCAGAGGCGGGGTCGTAGCGGCGCACGGCACCGTTGTAGGTATCGGCGATCGCCACGGAACCATCCGGCAGCACAGTGACTCCGAGCGGGTGCTGCAGCCGTGCCTCGCTCGCCTTTCCGTCACGGAAGCCGAAGTCGAACAGGCCCTTGCCGACGGCGGACTCGACGGTGACGATCCCGCCGTCGCCGATCACCAGCTTGCGCAGGGCGGAGGTCTCAGAGTCGGCGACCCAGACATTGCCGTCAGCGTCCTCGGCGAGGCCGGAAGGCTGGGCGAACCATGCCTCGGCGGCGGGGCCGTCCAGCAGTCCTTCCAGGCCGTTGCCGGCAATGATGGCCACGGCGCCGGAGAGGGGGTCAAAGCTGAAGATCTGGTGCACGCCGGCCATCGCCACCACCACGGCGTTGAGCTTGGTGGACCAGACCACGTCCCACGGCGAGCTCAGTGAAACCTGCAAGGGATCCGCTTCCAGCCGTGCACCGAAGGCGGCGCCTTCCTCGTCGACCCGCGCCGGGCCTGTCTCGAGGAGTCGCTGCACGCCGTTGCCCGCCAGGGTCCGGACTGTTCCGTCCTCGAGCGAAAGCCCCCGCAGCCGGTGGTTCACGGAGTCGGCAACCACGACGTCGTACCCAGCCTCGGCGGCCACGTCATCCGGGAGCAGGACCAGGCCCTGAGGTTCGTTGAAGCGGGAGGCTGCGGCGTTGCCGTCGGCGTGGCCCTTTTCACCGGAGCCGTAGGTGCCCAGCACGGTCTGGAAGTCGGTTGAGAGTTCCACGAGGCGGTGGTGGCCGGTGTCGGTGACCAGCCAGGAGCCGGCGTCCGTGGCGGTTCCGACGCCGCGACCGGGGGGCAGGAAGAGGGCCTTTCCCGGGAACCGCAGGGTGCCGGACGTCGGCTCCGGCGCCACATAGGGCCCGTTGCCGCGGTGCAGGGTGCCCTTGGCTTCGTGTTCGGCGATCAACTCGGGGATGAGCACGGCGAGGCCGTCAGCGTGGCCCTCACCGGAAAGGTGCGCCACGATGTAGCCCTCGGGGTCGATGACCACGAGGGTGGGCCAGGCTCGGGCCGTGTAGGCCTTCCAGGTGTCGAGCTCGGGATCGTCCAGAACCGGGTGGCGGATCTCGTAGCGTTCCACGGCCGCGGCCAGGGCCACCGGATCCGCCTCGTGCTCGAACTTCGGCGAATGCACACCGACTGTCACCAGGACGTCCGAGTACTGCTGCTCGAGCGGGCGGAGTTCGTCCAGCACATGCAGGCAGTTGATGCAGCAGAAAGTCCAGAAGTCCAGAAGCACGATCTTGCCGCGCAAGGATTCCAGGTCCAGGGATTTGCCACCGGTGTTCAGCCAGTTCCGGCCTACGAGTTCGGAGGCCCGGACCCGGAGGTGGGTGCGTACGGTTTGGGTCATCAGCGTCCTTCCAGCTTTGAATTGCGTTCGTCAAACTTGGCGTCGCGCTCGGCCAGCTTGGCAAACATATCGTTGTAAGCAGTGAGATCGGCGTCGTTATTCCTGTCCGCCGCCCGGTCGGTGCGCTTGGACTCGCGCGCATCGGAGCGGGACCACATGACGGCGACGCCGATCGCCACCAGTAGCGTGGGCACCTCCCCGATGCCCCAGGCCACGGCGCCGCCCATCTGCTGGTCCAGCAAAGCCGACGGGCCCCAGGTCCGGCCAAGGTTTCCGAAGTAGTCCGCGGCCAGCAGCCCGGTCCCGCCCATGATGGAGACTCCGAAGAAGGCATGGAAGCCCATGGTCGCCAGCAGGAGCAGCAGCCGCATGGGGTAGGGCGCACGCCGCGGCAGCGGATCGGTCCCGATCATCGTGAGCACGAAAATGTAGCCGGTGAGCGCGAAGTGCAGGTTCATCAGTTCGTGGCCCACGTGGTCGCGCATGGCGTAGCCGAACGCATCCGAGTAGTAGAACAGGACGATCGAGCCGGCAAAGTTGGCGGCGGCGAACAGCGGGTGCGTCACGAGCTGGGAGAACTTCGACTGCACGAAGATGAGCAGCCATTCGCGGGGCCCGCGGGAGCTGTCCCGCCGCGGCGTCAGCGCGCGCAGCGCCAGCGTCACCGGCGCGCCAAGGACCAGGAAGATGGGCGTCACCATGGTCAGGGCCATGTGGTCCACCATGTGCGCTGAGAACAGGACACGGCCGTAGACCGACGGCGGCCCCGAGGTGACGTAGGTCAGGACGGCCAGCCCGATCACCCAGTTGACGGAACGGAACGAAGGCCAGGGGTCCCCTCGCCGCAGCACCTTCCAAACGCCGAGGACGTACGCCACCAGGCCGAAAAGTGCGACGGCGACCCAGAGCCAGTCGAGCCGCCATTCCGTGAGCCAGCGCGCCGGTGTGAGTTCCGGCGGCAGTTCATAGCCGGAGAGAATGAAAGCGGGGGACGCATCGGGCGCCAGGGTCGTGGGCTGCGGAGGCGCCGAGCGGCCCAGCGCGACGGCGATTCCCGAGGTCGCGCCCATGATCAGCAGTTCGACCAGCACCAGTTGCCACAGGACGCGGCGTGCAGAGCGGCCGGCGCTCCGGTTTCCGAGCTGCGGCATGACCCAGCGGCGGTGCATGAGACCTATGCCGCCCAGCACGACCGTGGCCGCGGCCTTGGCGAGAATGAGCTGACCGTAAGCCGAGCCGAAGAGGTCGCCCCAGTTCGTGACGCGGATGCTGGCGTTGACAATGCCGGAGGCGAAGACCAGCACGAAGGCGAAGCCCGCCAGAGAAGAGAACCGGCGGACCGTTGGCTCGGTGATGTCCGTGTTGCCCGTACCGGCGCCACCGCCATTTCTGCCGCCGCCGGCACCGCCCAGGATCCCGGAGAGCAGTGCCAGCATGATGATGCCACCCACCCAGGCCGATACGCCCACCAGGTGCAGCCCGAGCGAGTTGATGGCGCCTTCGTGGTCGCTCGAACTGGACGAGTGGCCGATCAGTGCTGCTGGAACCAGCCCGGCGACGGCGAACAGCAGGGTTAGTGCGAGTCCGCCGCGGGAGCGGACGCCAAACAGCGCGGTGGTCACGACGGCCGCGATGATGACCACGGCCAGCCAGGCACGGCCCGTTTCGATGTCCGTCATGAAGTAGACCAACGACTTCGTGAACTGGGAATCCCCGGAGATCCCCTGGCCGGCGATGTCCGCATAGCCCAGCACCAGCACCGCGATAGCGGACAGGGTCCAGGCAGCGCCGGCGGCGGCGGCCACCGCAAGCGCGCGCGTGAAGGCTGGATGATCGGGGGCATCCCGGTCCTTGGACCGCGAGCCGTTGTGGCTCCGCGGCAGGATTCCGACGGCGAAGATCAGGCCGCCGATCACAGTGGCCAGGGAGACGTTGTGCACGGCCTTGCTGATCGGCAGGCCCCAGCGGACCAAAGCGCCGGGATCAGAGACCGCACGCGCGGCGGCCGCGCCGGAAAAGAGGAGCGCCGCACATAGGCCCACGAACAGCGCGGCAAGGCCAGCAAGCTGCCAGGGCCCGGAAATCCCACCCGGGCCGATGCCGGGGCCCCGTGCCCCGCCTGTGGGTTGGGGAGCTGCGGCTACGGGACGGGGATTTACTGCAGAAGGCACACGTCCATTGTCCGCTACGCCTGCCGGGTCGGCGAATCGGCGGGACAACCGCACCGAAGTCCCAGGGGCGCCAGGGGCCACTTAACTCAAAGGAGCGGCCACCCTGTGGTGGCCGCTCCTTTCAAGCGCTTGAAGAAGGCTACTTCTTCTTGGCGACTGCAGCCTTCAGCTTGGAGCCGGCGGTCAGCTTGACGCTGTGGCCAGCGGCGATCTGGATGGTCTCGCCGGTCTGGGGGTTGCGGCCCGTGCGAGCTGCACGGTCGGTGCGCTCCACTGCGAGCCAGCCCGGGATGGTGATCTTCTCGCCCGCGGCGACAGAGGTCTCGAAAACCTCGAACAGTGCGTCGAGCACGGAGTTGACTGCTGCCTGGCTGGTGCCGGCCTTGCCTGCTACCTCTGCAACAAGTTCACTACGGTTCTTAGCCATTTATGTCCTCCTGGACTTTCATGATTTCTGGAGCCTGCACACGGCATGCGTGCAAGCCACTCTTCGAAAACTTACCAGCTTGCCGCGCAAGAGGTGGCAAATTCCGCGTGTTTTAGGTCTTTTTCGGGGAAAATCACGGGAAACGACGGCTTTGGAGGCCGAATTTCGCCGTCAGCGGACGCTCAATCACCGTGCGCAGGATTCGAGGCGACGGTCCCGCAAGCCCGGCGGGGTCCGCGGCCCAGTGACCCGTCTTTCCGGCCGTCGACGACGGGCGGTGCGTGAGGGGCCCCGTGGCCGCCGTCTGAACTGGTGGTTAAAGTGGGAGAGCCTCCAACGTGGTGGTTGGAGGCTCTCGACCTAATTTATGTCCGGCGGTGACCTACTCTCCCACACCCTCCCGGGTGCAGTACCATCGGCGCTGTGGGTCTTAGCTTCCGGGTTCGGGATGGGACCGGGCGTTTCCCCCACGCTATGACCGCCGTAACCCTGTT
>NZ_JBFTIK010000038.1:0-16904 GCF_056394725.1 Arthrobacter sp. 10N418 | reverse complement strand
GATCGAGTTCCGAAAGGCGGGGTGGGTGGTGACGTCCTTGACCCGTTCCCCGTAGATCCAGACCTCACGGTCGTCTTTGAGCGAGTTGATGTACTCGTCCCCCGTCATCGGCATCTTCGGGTTCGCCGGCGTAGTCCGCTCACCCATCGTGGGGGCGGTGGTGGGTGCTGTGTCATCCATGATCTCGGTCATGTCGATTCCTTTCGGTAAGAATTGCGGGTTTAGATGCTGTTGAAGGCTTTGAAGGAGTCCGCTCCTGAGAACCAGCCGGATTCCAGTGAGTCACCGCTGTGGTGCCAGTGGCTCGAGCCGGTCAGGGGTCCGATTTCGCGGAATTTCCCGCCAAAGAACAGCAGGGGTTCGCGGTTTGTTACCTCGAGCTTTTGGACTTCGCCGATGACGATGATGTGGTCGCCGCCGTCGTAGATCGCCCAGGGTGTGCATTCCAGGGTTGCCTTGTTTTCCAGCAGGATCGGAACGTTTCCGTCCAGGGCCCAGGCCGGCTCGTAGGACAGTGGTTTGCCGGCGAAGTGCCAGGCAACGTCCAACTGGTCCTGGGAGAGGATGTTGATGGCGAAGGGGGCTCCGTCAAGGTACTGCGCGGCCCGCGAGGTGCGGGTGAGCGTCACCTGGGCGAGCGGCGGGTCCAGTGACACCGCGGTGAAGGCGTTCACCGTAGCGCCGTGCGGGACACCGTCGTCGGACCGGCAGGTCACAACGGTGACGCCGGTGGCGAACTGGCCGAAAGCGTTCCGCAACTCGCGCGGGTCGACGGGGACTGCTTCCTGAGTCATTTCCCTCACTCCTCCGGGTCCAGAACGAAGTTGTAGGTGACTTCACGCCCGGCGCCATCGGCGCGGTTAGTCGGGGCAAGCACCAGTTCCGGCTTCACAGCCGAAGCGATATCATCCGCCACGTGTTCGTCACCCTCGAAGTACAGCTGGGTGGTGATGAGCTGATGCCCCGGCGCCGACACTTTGAGGTGCAGGTGGGCCGGGCGCCACGCGTGCCAACCAGCCGCGGCGATGAGCTGTCCGCAGGCACCGTCCGTAGGGATCTGGTACGGCGCGGGCTGCATGGTGTTGATCTGAAAGTTGCCGTCCTGGTCCGCCACCACAGTTCCGCGAAGGTTCCATTCGGGCAGGCCAGGCGCGAACTGCGAGTAGAAGCCCAGATCGTCTGCATGCCAGATCTCGATGCTGGCGCCGGGAAGGGCCTGGCCGGCAACATTGGTGACATGCCCCTGGAAGAGGAGAGGGGTGCCGGGTTCATCGTCACGCATCGGAAGTGTTGCCGGGGAGTGCTGCTCGGGCGAGCCCGGAAGGTAGTACGGTCCCTCGATGGTTCCCTTGGAGCCGTGCCGGTCCGCATTGGCCACTTCCTCGACCGAGTGCTCAACCCAGACGTCAAGGAACAGCGGCCACTCGCCGTCTTCGCCGACCTTAATGAGCCAGGCTTTCAGGGCGTTGTATTCGTCGTAGCTGACCTCTTCTTCCAGCACAGTGTCGTTGATGGCTTTGATGACGCGGCCGGCAATCTTGCTGACGCGTTCCTGGCTGGTGGCCGCGGCGAAGTGCTTGTTCTCGCGGAAGCGGGCGGTTGCGCCTGCACCTGAAGCGGCGGCGGTTGCCTGGGTTTCTACTGTCATGATGACTCCTTTGTCGATACATCCTGTGTGCGTGAGCGGACTCCGTGATTCCTCAGCCCCACTTTGGGCCCCGCACCAGTTGGGCAGTCGGTCGTCAGCGGCCCAGACCGGCGGGGGCGAGAACGGCTTCGGCTTCCTCTGCGAAGTGGCCGGAATCGTTCTTATCAATGCTCAGGATTTCGGCGAGCACAGCAGAGAGCGCCGTTTCCGGATCCTGAACCATGGCGTGGGCGCGCCAGCCGATGTGCTTGTCCGGGCGGACCAGGATGACGCCGTCCTCTTCTATTTCGCGCTGGCGGAGCCAATCCCCGTAAAGGTCCTGGACCTCCCGGCCTTCACCGATCACCACTGCCTTGAGCTCGACGCCCAAGCGATCGGCAACTCTGGCCGCGGCGTCTGCCCATGCTTCACCGGTGATCCCGGTGAAAATGGTGAAACCCGTGCCCTTGGCAATGTCGTGGGTCGAGTACTTGGACTTTGCGTCTCCCAGCCAGGCGTGTGGCAGCCGGAGGCCAGGGAATGTGGACTTCTGGTGATGCAACAGCTCATCCTCTGTCAGCGCTGGCCGCTCCCCGCCGTCGCTCACTACAGCCGTTGACTCATAGAACTGACCGATCTCCGTGCCCTGTGCGTTGAACTCGTAGTCTTTCGCGTCGAGTGCGGCGCGCAGTGCCGTGCGGCGGTTGGCACCTTCGGGCGAGTTTTCCTTGCGCAGCTGAAGTTTTTCGGTGAATTCCTGATCCGTGATGGCGTCCGTGACCCCCAGGGCGTCAAAGATAGGCTTGTAATCGCGGCTGGACTGGTTGGCCCGGTTTACAATCTGCTTAGCCACGGGGGCGCGTTCGGTGGAGTAGGTTTCCAGCAGTTCGGGACCGGCCTGGCCCTTGATGACGGCGGCCAGCTTCCAGGCCAGGTTGTAGGAATCCTGAATGGACGTGTTGGAGCCGAGTCCGTGGCTCGGCGGGTGCTTGTGGATGGCGTCTCCGGCGCAGAAGACGCGGCCCTTCTGCAGGTGGGTGGCCCATTGTTCGTTGTTGCCCCACAGCGAGTAGCCCAGGATTTCGACGTCAAGGTCCGCGACGCCCACCAGGTTCCGGATGATCCGGATTGCTTCGTCCTTGTCCAAGACCGGCGGCTCACCGTTGATGTCGAAGCCCCAGCAGATCAGCCACTCATTCCACGGGCGGACCATCCGGATCAGGCCGGCGCCGAGGCCGCCGATATTGGAGCCCGGGTTGAACACCCAGTACAGGACTGACGGGCGGTGCTGCACGAGGTGGGTCAGGTCCGCCTTGAACGTGATGTTCATGGAACCACCGATATCCATCAGCCCCTCCATGGGAAGGTCGATGTCGGCGGCTACCTTTGAGCGCGCACCATCGGCACCGATGAGGTACTTCGCCCGGATTGTGTACTCGTGTCCGGTGAGACGGTTCAGCACCTGTACGCTGACGCCGTCTGCGTCTTGAGTGTGGGACAGGTATTCAGTGGAGAACTGGACCTGTGTGCCACGCATCGCCGCATTCTTGACCATGATCGGTTCCAGCAGGGTCTGCGGAATATCGCACGGCATTGAAGGTGATGCGAGTTCGTAGTCAGCCCGCCGATCGGGACGCGTGCCCCAGGTAGGGCGGCGGCCGATCTCCTCGCCGGCGAGGGATTCACAATAGACCGTGTCACCCATGAGTTCGTGCGGTGTTGCCTCGGCCAGGACCTGGTCCTCGATGCCGGCGTCGCGCAGCACCTCCATGGTGCGCTGGTTGGTGATGTGGGCGCGGGGCGTGTTGGCGGTCCAGCGGTACTTGGTGATCATGATGTTCGGGATGCCCTGGTTGGCGAGGAACAGTGATGCGGAGCTGCCGGCAGGGCCGGAGCCCACAATCAGCACGTCGGTAGTGACGGCGCCGGTACCTTCCGGGCGGGCAGTGGCGGTGATTCCGTCATTGAAAACTGGCATGACAACCTCCGTTGGTTGTGGTTGGGCGCATTGGCCGGCGCCGGGCTTTGCGGTGGTGATGCAGCCGGACCATGCCTTCCAAGGAAGTGTTGCAGATCACTACCGCCCTTGGACGTGGTCGGCGCTGATGCGTCCGGCGGGTGCTAAAAAGCGTCGGCGCAGTACTAAAAGACCCGTTCCAGCTGCGGGCTACTCCAGCGCTACGCCTGCCCTGGCTGCCTTGCGCGTCTGTAGTGGCGTGGCGTTGAATCGCTCTTTATAGGCACGGGCGAAGTAGTTCTGGGACTGAAAACCGACCCTCGCGGCGATCTCGCCAATGCTCAAGCCGTCCGCGGCCGGCGAAGCCAGAAGCTTCTGGCCGCGGTCCAGCCGCAGCCACAGCACATATCGTCCCGGCGTGAGCCCCGCAGCCGCGAAGGCCCGCCCTAGCTGCCGCTCACTGATGCCAAGGGCGGCAGCCACCTCCGCCGTCGAAAGTTCCGGATCGCTGTGATGCCGTTCTATGTATCCTTTGGCGGCTGCCAGATAACCGGAGTCACTGCCGGCGCTGCCGCCTGAAGCGATAGAGCGGAATAGTTCAATGACGGTATCCTCGGCGTCGTCCGTCGGCTGCTCGGCCGCCAGCGCTGCGCGGATCCGCCGGGCGAGCTCCTGCCCCTGAGGGCCCGCGCCAGGTCCGAAATCGAACCGCACCGGTCGCTTGAGGGCAGTCCCGCCGGACAGCTCCAGGAATAGCGACCGGGGAAGGGTAAGGACAAGTTCCTGAAGCCCTTGCGCGAAACCGCGCATGAACGGCAGGTCTGCATCGTACATGATGGCTTGGCCCGGTTTCAGGGACTCGTGGCCGCCGCGGTGGTAAAAGAACGCATCACCGGCCAGGGCGAAGAAAACCGCCACCATATCGGTGGGGTTCTGCCGGATAAACGATTCCGAACGCTCCACAATCTGGGCAGTCCCGTGCACGTGGGCAAGACGCAGGGACGGGAACTGGAGATTCACTTCAGCCGCCTGCAGCGGGGACTCGTCGATGGTCCGGATATCGAGCGAAATCAAGGCCTTGGCGTTATGGCCCTCCCACAGCTGGACACGGTTGACGGGCGCGATGCCCTGCGTGGTGAACCGAAAGGCGCGAGGCGGGGCGGGCAGATCATTCTGCTGACTGGCCATAATCCGTCAATTCTAGTCTGTCCTAGCCGATCGTCCCCTGCTCGCCGGCGCAGGAAGAACTCTACCTCGTCCCAAAACACCGTTGCCACAGACTCGGCAAAACCCTCCACCCGGAAGACTTCCCTGAGCGTTTCTTGAATCAACGGATTCCGGGGGAAACCGACACGAATGACGGCAGGATGTGGCTTGCCAGCCTACTTGGCCAGCGCAGTAGGTAGGTGGCCAAGAGAATTGCGCCTATCTCAGGGTCGCGGATGGTCTCCTGTTGTCAGCGGAGTTGGCCAAAAACCGTCGTGGGGTTCGTTCATCAGGACCGGGGCGGGAGGAATTCGCTGTCGCGGAGGCTGAGCGCTGCTATCAGGGCGACGACGCCATCGATGATCCGATAGCTTTCCGGGGCCGATCCGATCCATTCCAGGCGTGGCCGCAGATGAGTGTAGAGCCGTCGTTGCTCGGGGCGTGGGTGCACAAACATGTCCTTGTGGCGCTCGGGGCGTGGGTGCACAAGCATGTCCTTGTGGCCGTTGGTGATCGGCCAGTAGAGCTCGAGGTACTCAACCGCAAAGGTGAGGATTCGTACGACGGCGGGATACAGGTCGAGTCGAGGCTGCCGTGGAGACCACCGCTAACGTGGTGATGGTCTCGGCCGGTGGGGCAGAGAGCCCCTTGGCAAGAATGGCCAACTATCCTGTCAATAGGCCAACTGCCTTGGCAATCGACAGTGGTGTGGCTTGCCAGCTTAGTTGGCGAGACTGACAGCCCAGTTGGCGAGCCGTGAAGCGTGGGAATGCCCCGGCTTTGGTTGACTCACTGACCTGGGGCAGGTCAGAGAGTCAACAAAACCGGGGGCAGTCCTTGATTCCGAGCTGCTCGATGGCGATGGCGATGGCGATGGCGATGGCGATGGGGATCCGAGAGGTCGTGTGACGGCACTCGGTGCCAGAGGGAGTCGGTTGGAGTTATAGGTGGGGTGTGTGGTCATTGAGGGTGGCTGCCATCGTTATGCCTCCTTGAGGAGTGCCCGGGAAGCACGCCCGTAGACGGGCTTCCCGGGTGCCGTGTGGATGTCAGCTGCGTTTGAGGAAGAGGCTGACGTCGTCGTTGCTGATCAGATCCGGGATAGTCCAGCCGTCGAGGTCGTACTCGGCCAGGCATACTTCGGCCCGGGCTACACAAACATCTCGGTCATGGAGGAGACCGGAGGCAGCTTCGTTCTCTACGGCCACCCGTCTGTATCGAAGGCGTTTGCACGGAGGTCTGACCGGAAGGGGCATGGGTTTCGCCTCCGGGGCCCGGCTCGGCGGCAGAAACGTGAAAGGTACGTCAATGACGGCGACGTTAGCGGAGCGCGAGCTGGCCGCGTCGAGGGCTCTGTACGAGCAGGAAAACTACGTGCGCAGCTTCGGTCGCCTAAGTGAGGAGGAACTGAGTCAGCATCTGGTCCATTCCATGGTAGTCACTGTCGATCGTCACATCCCTTCTTTTGACCGGACTCCTTAGCAGCGCTCCGGGTCCACCAGTTATCAACGTGGCCGGAGCCGCGCACGTTGATAACTGGTTGGCACCACCAGATCGACGGGATGCACGGGAGCGGACACTGGCATGACGTATCTTTGGTACGAGCAAATATTTAGCCAAAAGAAAAGTCTCTCCATGCCCCGGCAGCCCCAGAAGAAACCCGCCCGCCCCCAGCTAAGCCAGGAGGCAGCTGCGCATGTGCGGGCCCGGATCATGTCGGGTGAGTTGAAACCGGGGACACCCGTGTTGGCCGAGAGCGTCGCCGAGGACCTAGGCATTTCGACCACTCCGGCACGGGAGGGCCTGCAGGCCCTGCGCGTAGAAGGTTTTTTGGAACTGATTCCCCGCCGCGGTTTCCAGGTGGCCCCGCTCAACGGCGATGATATTCGCGATCTGTTCCAGGTCCAGGGACTGATCGCCGGAGAGCTGGCGGCCCGGGCTGCTGCGGCGGCTACAGACGAGGACATAGAGGAACTGGACGCGCTGCACCACGCGCTCATCGATGCCGCCCGGCGGAAAGATCAGCTGCTGTTGGAAGAGAAAAACCATGCATTCCACCGGGAAATCAACCTCATGGCCGGCTCCCGGAAGATCATCTGGACCTTGGTTCTACTGTCCCGCTACGTGCCCCGTGAATTTTACGCTTCCATCACAGGCTGGCCCGAGGCCACCGTGGATGACCATGCGGCACTGCTGGAAAGTATCCGCGACCGGAACCCAGCTGCTGCCCGGTCCGTGATGCACGATCACCTGATACATTCCGGGGAGCTGCTGGCTGCTTACTTCGACCGGCGGGTAGCCGCGAGCGACGGGGACGAGCCTGCAGCGGCGCGAGAGGACCGCACCGCCTGATCCGCGGTCCGACACGCTCGGAGGGTATTTGCCCGCGCCTTCCTGCCGTACCCCGATGACCGATTCAAGGCGGAGGACCTGTGGGCCGCTAGACTGGCCTAGCAGCCGATAGGGAGACTGGAGGAGCCATCCGAAGCGGCCTCCGTGAGCGGCAGGCCCTGTCAGATGGCGTCCCTCCCTTCGAGGAGCCCGTCCGACTCCGCGGCTGCTGCCCCGGGCGGAGAAAGACCATCTGCACATCTTTCCGCGACACCCATCATTCGTTCTGTGCCCTCAGGCTGACGCCCGCTCGGTGAGCTGCCGGGCCAGTAGCCGGCGGGCATGCATCCGTGTGCTCCTGCATGGCTTCGCGTGCGCGATCCGGCGATCAGATTGATCTCCCGATGGAATGCATGGTTTTTCTCTTTCAACAGCAGCTGATCCTTCTGTCCGGCGGCGGAGAGCAGCTCATGGTGCAGGGCCTCCAGTTCCTCTATGTCCTTGTCTGTAGCCGCCGCAGCAGCCCGGGCCGCCAGCTCTCCGGCGATCAGTCCCTGGATCTGGAACAGATCGCGACTATCATCGCCGTTGAGCGGGGCCACCTGGAAACCGCGGCGGGGAATCAGTTCCAAAAACCCTTCTACGCGCCGGGCCTCGCGGGCAGGGGAGGTGGAGATGCTCTGGGCTGGGTGGGCGGCTCATCTGACGGCTGAGTCCTTCTGCGGCACTGTGACCTGCCCGGTCAGGGGTGCGTCCAGCACCAGCTCCGCGATGGATTCGTCCAGGGCGCGGGCGGCAGCCGGGGACAGCAGGCCGGCAGCCTTGTCGACCAGTTGTCCGTGGGTGGCCCGGTCCTGCGGGGCGCCGCGGAAGGAGTCCTCACTCTTGTTGACGACGCGGCCGTCCTTGAACCGGACGCTGACCTCTGCCTGCCAGCTGGCCGGGAAGGCCGCTTCGAGCCGGTCGCTGGTGTAGCAGTGGACCTTTTCCAGCCACGGAGCCAGCTCGGCGGCGACGGCCGGGGCGTTGTCGAACTGTTCGACCGTCGCCTGGCCAGTTGTGAGTGCCACGGCCGCACCGAACGGCATATTGAATTGGGCATCCACGGGGGTGTTCACCACCATTTTGCGGGCCGGCGGCTCGGAGACTAGGGTGGCGCCGGCTTTGATGACGCCGACCTCGATGGATTCGATGTCGGCGATGTCCAGCTCCGGGTACTCGTTGTGGAGGTCGCGCAGCAGGTCGATGTTGCCGTGCATATACCGGCAGCAGGGGTAGAACTTGATGCTGGTGTCCAGCGCGCTCTTGCCGAATACGAGGCCCAGGCTGCGGCCCTCTACCAAGCCATGGCCGTACTGGTTCAGGAAGCCGTCGCGGCCTCCGATGGAGGTCTCCGGGGCGGTGAAACCGGCGGCGGCGAGCCTCGCTGCGCGGATGCCGCTGGCTGCGGCGTGGCCGGCGTTCAGGCGTTTTGTCCAGGAGCCGTCGGAGAGGAATTCCAGGCTACCCGCGGCCATATTCGCTGCCAGGCCCAGGGCGTGGGTCGTTTGGTCCTCGCTCAGCTCGAACAAGACTGCGACGGCTGCTGCGACGCCGAGCACGCCGGCTACCCCGGTGGGGTGGAAGCCGCGGCCGTAGCTTTCCGCCGCGCCGAGCAGGACACCGGCGGTGCACATCACGTCATAGCCGATGGTCGCCGCATACAGCACGTCCCGCGCGGTGTAGTCACGTTCGTCAGCCAGCGCCAGCACCGCCGGGAAGATAACCACGGCCGGGTGTAGCGAAGACTCCTCGAAGGTGTCATCCAGTTCCAACCCGTGGGCGGTAATCCCGTTAACCAGGGCGGCATCCTCAAGGGTGGACCACAGGTTGGTGCCGTGGACGGATGCCGGGCGGAACTCGGTCTGGGTACTCGCGGTGTTGACCGCGCTGCGGGCGACGACGGCGGAATCGCGTTCGACCCCGCCGGTGGTGACGGCGTAGTAGTCCAGCAGCAGCAGTTTCATCCAGCCGGTGATTTCTGCGTTGAGCTCATGGTCTGCGGTGACATGCCGTGCCAGTTGGCGGGCGAAGCTGATGTCGGTCATGCTGACTCCTCCAGTTCGGTCAGGATCTTTTCGGTGTGCTCACCGATGCCGGGGACGGCATCCATGCGGTAGGTCGAGGTGCGGGTGGAAACGGGCGGTATGAGGCTACGCACCGGTCCGGCAGGGGAATCCACTTGGCTCCAGCGCCCCCTTTCGATCAGCTGCGGATGCTGGGAAAATTGGTGCAGAGTGCGCAATTTAGCGTTAGCGATCTTCGCCGCGTCCAGCCGCGACAGCACCTCGTTGGCGCCGAGACCGGAGAGGACGGCGTTGATTTTCCCATGCAGCATCGGACGGTTGTCCACACGCAGAGCATTACCGGCGAAGAGAGGATCCGCTGCCATCTCTGGAGTCCTGAGCACCTCTGCGCAGAAGGCTGCCCATTCGCGTTCGTTCTGGATCGCGAAGAACACCGTACCGTCGGCTGCCGGGAAAGGACCGTACGGGGCGATGGTGGCATGTTCGGCCCCGCTGCGAGGCTGTTGGACGCCCCCGTATTCTGCGTAGAGGTACGGTTGCTGCATCCATTCGCCCAGGGCCTCCAGCATGGAAATCTCCAGGACGTCCCCGTGTCCGGTCCGGCCGCGCTGGATCAGCGCCGTCAAGATCCCGGAGTAGGTGTACATGCCCGCGGCGATGTCGGCGATGGAAATCCCCACCTTGGCGGGTTCCTCCGGCGTACCGGTGACGCTGAGCAGGCCGGCCTCACACTGGACCAACAGATCGTAGGCTTTCTTCTGTTCGTACGAACCGCCCTTACCGTAGCCGGAGATGGACGCATGGATCAGCCGAGGATTCAACGCTAAGGCGTCATCGCCTCCGATGCCGAGGCGATCGGCGGCGCCTGGAGCCAGGTTCTGCACCAGCACGTCCGCCCTAGACACGAGCTTCTTCAGCACGCCAAGGTCCTGCGGGGACTTCAGATCCAGAACAATGCTTTCCTTACTGCGGTTCAGCCAGACGAAGTAGCTGGCCATGCCATTGACCTTGGTGTCGTAGCCGCGGGCGAAGTCTCCGGTGTCCCGCTCGACTTTGATGACCCGGGCGCCCAGATCGGCGAGTTGGCGCGTGGCGAAAGGGGCCGCGACCGCCTGCTCGAGTGAAACGACGGTGATCCCTTCGAGTGGGAGGCCTGCCATTACTGCTCCTGTCCTGCCAGTTGGAGAATCCGCCGCGCACGTTCCACGACGGGGGCGTCCACCATTACGCCGTCAAGTTGGAGGGCGCCGCCAGCGCCGCCAAAGGCCTCCACTACGGTTCTCGCCCATGCCGTCTCCCGAGCTGTCGGGCGGAAGGCTGCGGCAACCGCGCCCAGCTGCGCCGGATGGATGCAAAGCTTCCCCCCGAAGCCGAAGCCCTTGGCCAGCGCGGCGGATGCGGCGACCACCGCCTGGTCCGTGATTTCCGTGGAGGGAGAATCTAGCGGTGCGGCAATGCCGGCCGCGCGGGATGCTATGACCAGCCGCGAGCGGGCGTAAGCAAGGTACTGGTCGCCGCTGCCGGCGTTGATGTCCAGGGCAAAGTCGATCCCGCCAAAGGCGAGCCGGGTGACACCGGCGACGGACGCCAGCGCGTCCGCCTCGCGCAGCCCCATCGCTGATTCCACCAGCGGAACCACGGCCAGGTGATCCGGCAGCATGGCGCGCAGGGCTTCAACGTCCGCCGCATTTTCGGCCTTGGCCAGCACGACGCCGAGCAGGCTGGATAGTGATTTCGCAGGCACAGCGCCGTCCGCCAGCAGTGCGGCAAGATCCGCTCTGAAGGCATCGGTTCCGGCGGGATTGATTCGCACCAACGCCCGGATGCCGCCGACAGCCGACTGAGCTCTCAGACTGCGGACCGTCGCGGACCTGGCCGCGGCCTTGGAATCCGGGCCGACAGCGTCTTCGAGGTCGATGATGATCACTTCCGCGCCGCTGGCGGCCGCCTTCGCGAAGCGTTCGGGTCGGTCGCCGGGGACAAAGAGGGCGGTGACCGCTGTCTCCACCGGGATGGGGGCCGGGTTCATTTACCGGCCTTCACATTTGGCAGGGTGGCCTCATCCGGGCGGACGTCGCTGACCTGCGGCCCCTGGCCGCGGCGGTAGACCATAAATGTTCGCTGGTAGGAGAGCACGATGGTCCCGTCCTGGTTAAATCCTTCGGTGGCGGCGGTGACGATGCCGGTGGTGGGGCGGGACCCGGAGCCGCGCAGGGCAAGGATCTTCGAGCGGGAATAGATCGTATCCCCTTCGTACACGGGCGCCGGCATCCGGACCTCGTCCCAGCCCAGGTTCGCAAAGACGTTCATGGACAGGTCCGTGGTGGACTGCCCGGTGACGAGCGCCAGCGTGAATGTGGAGACCACCAGCGGCTTGCCCTGTTCGGTCTGCAGCGCATAGTTGGCATCGACATGCGTCTTGGAGGTGTTCTGCGTCAACAGCGTAAACCACTGGTTGTCCGTTGTGGTCACGGTCTTGCCGGCCGGGTGGTAGTAGATGTCCCCTACGGTGAAATCCTCGAAGAACCTGCCATTCCAACCTGCCACTACCCGATTTTCGACTGGGGACTCTTCCATCTGGGGACTCCGTATCACACGATATCATCGACGAATATATTTTGTATTGAGCGTTATCTTTTCTTGATAAATGCGCCCGTGTCAATGATCTAGCGGCCTTTCGTTCTTATGCCGGACCTCGGGTCGCCTCACTGCAATATCGCCGGGAAGGATGATTCGTTGCCTTGTTCCACGTGGGCGCCGTCGTGCTCGTTCCCCGGCCGGGGCCGGGTGAAAAGTGATCTGGTCAGCATGGAAGTAACCCAGCAGGTGGTCATCGATGAACTCGGAGCCGTTGTCCAAATCGATCCCGATGATCGGGAAAGGGAATACCGCGATGACGTGCTAGAGGGCTTCGAAGACCCATTTGGCCGCCTTGTTCCGAACGGACCGGTTCACCGTCCAGCCCGTGGAGATATCAGCCACCGTGAGGATGGAACACATTCCCCGAAACAGTTGCTTCCCCCGTGGCCGACCAGATCGCTCTCCGCGAACCCCGGGACGGCGCCGTCCCGCTCGGCCCAGGTCCGGACCGGGATCTGAGACTTCAGGAGCGTACCGGGCTTGGCATAGGACCGGTCCCGCGCGAAGAGTTTCGCCCGCTCCCCGGCGAGTCTACGGTCGATGGTCGCCGCGCTCATCCGCATCAGTAGCTCGGCCTGCACATCCGTGATCGCAAGCTCTTTGTCCCGGCGCAGCAGCGGCACCAGGACCGGAAACATCGGAGCGAGCAGCCTGCCGGCAGGGGCGCGCAGCACCGCCCAGCACCTGACCAACGGTGGCAGCAGATCAGGGCCGTAGACCGGCGTCCTGTCGGGCCAGGGCTTGACGATCTTCGGAACCAGAGCCTCCCGCAGGGCCGACCTGGCGTAGTCGCGGTGCCAACCGGTCAGCTCGACCAGGATCCGGGACTTCCCCGCACGATCGGCGCTCTTATAGGCGAGGGCTTCCTTCTTTGTCACAGCTTGTCGCTGTACCATCGTTAGTTCCATGAAAACGGGCACAGTCCCCAGGCGCCGCCCCGATCGGCAACCACGACGCTACGGAGACCTTGTAAGGATAAAATATATTATGTAGGGTTTTCCCAGCAGTCGCACGTGCACCCCAACGGGGGCAGCGCATTATTGCGATCCGAGGAGAATCCCTATGCCCGAACTGCAAGACAAGCTGGATGAGTACCGGGAACGGACACGGACCATCTGCTCCAAGTTCCCGGCGGAATACTGGCGCGAAACGGATCTGAACCGTCGGTACCCGCAGGAGTTCGTCGACGCCCTGACCGCGTCCGGACTGCTAGCGTCGCTTATCCCCACTCAATACGGCGGCGGTGGGCAGGGCCTCGCCGTCGGCAGCGTCATCATGGAGGAAATCAACCATTCCGGCGGTCACTCCGCGGCCTGCCACGCCCAGATGTACACAATGGGTGCACTCTTGCGCCACGGCAGCGCGGCCCAGAAGCAGGCCTACCTGCCGGGTATTGCCAGCGGAGAACTGCGACTGCAGGCCTTCTCCATTACCGAGGACGCCGGCTCGGACACCACCAACATCGTGACCCCCGCGGTTCCCGACGGCGATGACTACCTCATTACCGGCCACAAGACCTGGACCAGCCGCGTGGATGAATCCGATCTGCTCTTCCTCCTGGCCCGCACCTCGGAAAAGGCCGCAGACAAGACTATGGGCCTGACGCTGTTCCTGGTGGATCTGCGCGAGGTCCGCGCCCGTCAGCCGGAGGCCATGGAAGTGGTCAAGGTCCGCACCATGTTCAACTACGCCACCAACCAGATCTTCTACAAGGGCTTGAGAGTGCCCAAGAGTGCGGTGATCGGCGAGGTCGGAAACGGCTTCCGCTATGTGCTGGACGGCTGGAACGCGGAACGGATCCTGCTTGCCGCCGAGGCGATCGGCGACGGCTACTGGTTCGCGGAGAAAGCCACAGCGTACGCCAACAGCCGAGAGGTTTTCGGCCGCAAGGTCGGCTCCAACCAGGGCGTGGCGTTTCCGATCGTGGACGGCTACATGAAGACGCGCGCCGCGGACCTGATGCGCTACGAGGCCGCCCGGCTCTTCGACCAGGGCAAGCCCTGCGGCGCCGAGGCCAATATGGCCAAGCATCTGGCCGCGGACGCGAGTTTTGAATCCGCCAATGCCTGCATGAACACCTACGGTGGCTTCGGCTTTGTGGACGAGTATGACGTCGAACGCAAGTTCCGGGAGACCCGCATGTTCCAAACGGCGCCGGTGAGCAACAATCTGATCAAGAACTTCATCGCCACCAAGGTCCTGGGCCTGCCCCGTTCCTACTAGAAAGGCTGGATCACATGCCTGCAAACGAGCGCGGCGGCAAACCGATCCGCTCTGAGATCGCCCGTTCGACGGCCACCACCGTCACCGTCTTCGGCCAGGACCTGATGGGCATGCTGGGCACGGTCAACCTCGGTGATTTCGCTTACCTGGAACTCTTCAAGCGGCTCCCGGACGAGCGCGAATCGGTGCTCTTCAACGCCCTGGTGGTCACCTTGGTTGAACACGGCGTCACACCCAGCGTGTTGGCTGCCCGAATGACGTACCTCGGCGCACCGGAATCGCTGCAGGGTGCGGTGGCAGCCGGCATCCTGGGCCTAGGCAACACCTTCGTCGGCACCATCGAGGGCGCCGCGAAGATCTGCCAGGAACGTCTCCCCGCCGCTGGCAGGCACGCCGTGCCGGAGAGGGACCGACTAAACGACGAGCAGATCGAGGCCCTGGCCGCCGAAATTGTTGCCGAGTTCGCTGCCGCAAAACGCCCGATCCCGGGCCTGGGACACCCGGTCCATAGGCCCGTGGATCCACGGGCCCGCAAACTCTTCGAACTGTGCCGTGAACTTGGGTTCGATGACTCCTCCTCTCGGCTGCTCCAGGCGCTTTCCCGGCTGGCGTCGGAGCGCTCCGGCAAGGTGCTGCCAGTGAACGCGACCGGTGCTATCGGCGCGTTGGCCTCCACTCTCGGGGTGCCGGCCCATGTGGCCCGCGGCCTCGGCGTCATGGCCCGTGCCATTGGCCTGGTCGGCCATCTCATCGAGGAGAAGGCGGACCCGATGGCCACCACCATCTGGTACCGGGCCGAAGACGAAGCCAGCGCCGGCGAAGCCTAGAACTAACCCGACGGGTCCTCAGCTCTCAGGACGGCCGCCGCCCACGCAGAAGTTGCCGGGGTAGGGCTCCGGCATTTGTTGGGAAGTAAACGCCACCGAGCGCTTACCGCCCCCGGCGGGCTCGTTTGGACTTCTACATCAAGGAAATGGTTGTGATGCAGAAAGCAGCACCTTTAAAGACGGTGGGCGGAGTTCGCCCGTGCCGAGTGATTCAGCACAGGGCGTCGCACCTGGACGAGGCGCGCGTGGCTTTAGCCCAGAATTTTTATCCTCATCGCCTGCAGGCCTTGGCTGCTGGCTCCGGTCTGAACATGTCGCTGAAGACGGTTCAGCTCGGAGGCGTCACCTTAGGCCGTCTCGCCTACGGCGCCGAGGTGAGTCTTGATTTCGGTGAGCTGAGCAATGCCTACCACATCAGTATCCCGCTGTCCGGGCACGTGGAGGCCGTGGCTGGTCGGCAGGTGAGTGTTTCCATGCCCGGGCTGGCTTCTGTTTACCTACCGGAGGGGCCGACGAAGATTTCCCGGTGGAGCGCCGATTGCGCACAGTACGGCTTGAAAATCGACCGCGAATATCTCGAAGCTGAACTGACGACTTTGGTCGGGCACCCCCTTCGTTCTCCTGTCAGGTTTGACGCGCTGGTGGACCTGACTCGAGGACCCGCGGCAAGCTGGCTCGCGCTGATCCACACGCTTGCCGCCGACCTCGACCGCGAGGAGGGAATGCTTTATGACCCGCTGATGTCGAGTTCGCTCGCGCAGGTGGTGACCACCGGATTTCTCCTTGCTGCGGGGCACGACCATCAGGAATCACTGCAGGAATCGGGTCGTCCCGTCCGTCCACGCATCGTCAAGCGCGCCGTCGACGCCATACATGCCAGTCCCGAGAAACCATTCACGGTCAACGACCTGGCCGAACTGGCCGGCGCAAGTGTGCGGAGCCTGCAGGACGGTTTCCAACAGCACCTCGGTGTTCCGCCGATGGCCTACCTCAGGAACGTCCGGCTTGAACGCAGTCACGAGGAGCTGAGCCGAAGCGATGCCGACAAGCTCACAGTGGCCGATGTGGCCCATCGCTGGGGCTTCGGACACCTAGGCAGGTTCGCAGCGGAGTACCGCAGGCGTTATGGCGAGACACCCTCCCGTACGCTCAACGGCGGCTGAACGCAGCTACCCCCGACAGCCCGACCACGAATGCACTAATTTCGTGGCCGGGCTTCGCTCTGCTGTGATTCGGCCGCCGTTCTGTTCTGATACCCATCTTGCGGGCCGCTAGAACTGATCGCGCAAAGCGGACAAAAGCAGCGTCGAACGGATCGACGGACAAATGTGATCCAGATAACTTTCATGTAATGAGTCGGGCCGAACAAACAGGATGAGTTTGGCCGTAAGAAACAGGAAAGGTTATGGGCTTCATGACTATTGACAGCCGCCTTCTGCGGAACTCTCTCGGACACTTTGCAACCGGTGTCACCGTAGTGACCTACGAAATCGACGGTGAACGCCTTGGGCTGACTTTGAACGCTTTTACTGCCGTATCCCTCGATCCAGCGCTAATTCTGGTCTCCCTAGACCGGCGCAGCAACGCTAGCAAGAACCTAGAAGGCCGGCCTTTCGTTGTCAACATCCTTTCGGGAGGTCAGCTGCCGCTCGCGATGAACTTTGCCGGTAAACCACAGCAGGACTGCGTTATCGATTGGTACCACCACGCCCCGGCCCAACCGCCGAGATTGGCTGGTTGTGCTGGCTACTTCGAATGCGCGCCGTGGAATTCGTACGACGGCGGCGATCACATCTTGTATGTCGGCGAGGTTAGGGACTTTGCGATCGTCCCCGACGTTGAGCCACTGCTGTTCTACGGCGGCAAGTTCCGCACTGTCGGGGTCAAGTCCATTTGTGTGGTGTAACGCGTTTGTTGCGTGATTCTTGGGGTGGTTAGGCGCTGAGCGCCAGTTCGGGGTTGGTGTCCTCCTGTTCTGGCTCGGCAGCCGGCACGGTGCCGACGGTCTGTGATTGTTGCATGAGCTC
>NZ_JBFTIK010000037.1:0-17358 GCF_056394725.1 Arthrobacter sp. 10N418 | reverse complement strand
GGGATTCAATCCGGACGGGCTCGCCGAGCCGGGCCGGAATGATCAGTGCCGTGTATCGTATGGCGTTCATCTTGTGTCCTCTACTCCGAGCAACTAAGACCGCATCCATAGTGCTCCCAATCCCGTCCGCACCCGGGCAGGCCGGCCGGGATGTCCCGCACCGGCATGTCATGAAGCCACGGAACCGCAGGGAACCGCACCGGGCGCAACGATCGCCGCTGCCGTTGGAAGTACAGCGCCGGCAACCTCTGAATCCCGTACCGTTTGCCTTGCGAGACGGCCTCTCGCGAAAGTCATGGTGGCATGCATACTGTGAGGATGAAATTCACCACGACCATTCAGGGCAGCGGCAACAAAGCTGGCATCGAGGTCCCTGAGGATATCGTCAACGCCCTCGGGGCTGGCAGGCGGCCGCCGGTGGTCGTGACCATCAACGGCACAAGTTACCGCAGCAGCATCGCGGTGATGGGTGGTCAGAACATGGTTGGCGTCAGCGCGGTCAACCGTGAACTGACCGGTGCATCCGCCGGGGACACCGTGGAGGTGGACCTCGAACTGGACACCCACCCGCGTGTCATAGACGTTCCCGAGGACCTCGCCGCAGCCCTGGACGCGGACCCCGCGGCGAAGGCCTTCTATGCGACGCTGAACTACAGCAGCCAGCGGCGTTACGTGGAGCCGGTCGCAGATGCCAGAACGGCAGAAACCCGCGCCCGCCGAATCGCCAAGGTAGTGAGCGACCTCAAGTCCGGCAAAAAGTAGCTCCGGAACTGTTTCCCGCGAACATCACCCTGCCCAAAATGCTACGTCCACCTGGCCGGACGCCAGTGAACACAGTTGGGCACTGACTAGTCGATGCGGCCCGCCAACAACGTGGCAGCCGGTGATTCAAGTAAGAAACGCGTGTCCGGTCCGGAATCACGCGGCTGAGTCCAGTAACGACCACCCGTGACGGTCATCGGCAGCGCTCCTAGGATTCGAAGTGGGCCGCTGCTGGCCCGTTGCAATTCGTTCGGAAGCGGGGTCCGTTCATGAAAGCCGCAAAAGTTCTCATCGTTGCTTGTCTCCTGTTCGGGTGGCCAGCCGGCCCGGCCAGCGCCGCAGACGATGCTCCGGGGACTCCTCCTCCGGATGCCGCGGCGCTGGGAAATGACATCTCCTGGCCTCAGTGCGGCGCTGACCTTCCGATGCCCGCGCAGTTCGCTGTCGTTGGCGTGAACGGCGGCCGGCCGGAGACCACGAATCCGTGTCTGGCCACGCAGCTGGCCTGGGCCGCAGGCACCGTCGGCGCGGGGGCCGGGACCCCGGTTCCGGTGTACGTCAACACCGCCAATCCAGGCCCCGACGGCTCCTGGTGGCCGGCATTGAATGCCTACGGCGGGACGGAGGTTTCCAACCCCTATGGGATGTGCGACGGCACCTCCAATGCGGCGTGTGCCTATACGTACGGCTACGCCAAGGCCTTCGACGATGTCAACCTGCGCGGCGTCCCCGACCCGGCCCACCGGCTCTGGTGGCTGGACGTGGAAACCGGAAACAGCTGGTCACCCGACACCCGGGCCAACACGGCCGATCTGGAAGGCATGACCGCATACCTGCAAAGCATCGGGGCCGACGTCGGGATTTACTCCACCACCTACCAGTTCGGAAAAATTGCCGGCAGCATTGGTCCCGGCAGCAACCTGAACAGGCTCAAGAACTGGATTCCCGGAGCGGCGGCGTCCGCGCAGGCGAACTGCGCGTCCGATCCGCTCACACCCGGCGGGACCATCACGCTGACCCAATTCACCGCCGGAGACCTCGACTACAACTACCCGTGCCCTTCAGTCCCGCCAAACCCGCCGGCCCCGCAGTCTGAGGAAGTCCCGCCGCCCTTTCCGGCGCAGACGCCGGAGCAATCTCCCCGCCCAACGTACGCCCCGCACCCCATCAGCTACAGCACCTCCCGGGCCAGTACGTTCCTGGACGGCTCCGGCGCCGGGTTCCATTGACCGATCGGCCACCCCCGGGTCACTGCTTATGGCTATCCGGGAGCTGCCCGGTTGGGGCTGTGCGCGGCCGCAAGAGCCCCGACTTCACCCGTGGGCAGGCGAGAATGATTCGACCACGCTCCGGTCCCGAACCGGTCCGAGCCACCAGCGCCTTTCGACACATTGAACAGCCTGTCCGGCCAGAGCGGGGGGCCGGGTTGGAAGCCTCCGCTCGCGTCGAGACAGCTATGAAAATGCCCCGAGAGAAAGTGCCCGGGACCATCAAACCCGGGTTAGTGTCACTGTCGGCGTGGACAAGGATTCCGGCAGCTTCCCAACTCATCCCGCCAAAACCCCGGGGCACTCGATGCTAGGCGAAGCTGGGCACCAGCAGATTCCGGAATTCCGAGGCATGGAAGATGAGTGGGTCCCGACTGTTCTCCGGAGTGGAGTATCCGTGCACCCTGAGCAGCACTACGGTGTGGTCCCCGGCTGGTATCTCGTTTTCCACTGAGCAGTCGAGCCAGAGTGAGGCCTCGTCCAGCAGTACGGCACCGCATGACGTGGCGCTCTGCCCGACACCGGTGAAGCGGTCGACGGATTTGGCTGCGATCTGGCGGCAGATGTCCGTCTGGTCCGCCGCCAGGACGGAAACACCGATTCGTTCGCTGTTCCTGATGAGTGGCCAGGTCCGGGAGGAGTTCCGCGCGGCGAACATCACCAGCGGAGGATCGAGTGAAACGCCGACGGTGAAGGTCGAAGCCACGATTCCCTCCGGCGCACCGTCCACGATCGAGCATAGGGTGGCCACCCCGGAGGGACAATGTCCGAAGGCTTCCCGCAGGGCGGCCGGGTTCAGATCATCGTTCAGAGACAAAGGATGCTTCTCTCTGCGGAGCGGAGTTGTCGGCTTGGCTGCGCCCGGCGGCCGCCGCGAAGCCGTTGGCCGGTCGGTGCAGCCCGTAGTGTTCGCGCAGGGTCCGTCCGGTGTATTCACGACGGAAGAGTCCGCGGTCCCTCAGGATCGGGGCAACCTCGGCCGCTCCCAACTCGACCCCGCCGAGCACCCAACCGGCTGGGCCCAGGCGCACCAATAGAGATTTGACGACTACAGGGGTCCTGGCGACCATGCTCCCCCAGCCGGTGCTACCCTGTCCTGAGGCCGTGAGAGAGAACGAGGAGGTGGTACCCGTGAACATGTCGACGTGGGTGCTCCCCTTGGGGGTCATGGTCGGACGATAGGGTCGTCCGGGAGCGCCCTTCAACGAGCACTCCCCGAAAGGCACGACCATGCACTTTACTTCCGAACAGCGCCACGAAGACGGCGTCCTCGAACGCGAATTCACCCTCAATGGGATTCCCGGCGTCCTTTGGACGCCCCCAACTTCTCCAGCGCCGCTAATACTGCTCGGCCACCCCGGCGGCCTACACAAGATGTACCCCCGGCTCTCAGGACGCGCCCGGCAGTCCGTGGCGCACGGCTTCGCCGCTGCCACCATCGAGCTCCCCGGTAGCGGTGACCGGCCCCGATTGTCCGACGCTAAGCAGGCCCGTGCCGATCTGCGCCGGACGCTGGCGGCCGGAGGCCCTCTCGATGAGATCGTCGACCGGCTGATCACCCCGCTGGTTAATAAAGCGGTCCCGGAATGGCAGACCACCCTGGACGCACTTCTTTCACTGCCCGATATCGATGGCCCGGTCGGCTACTCGGGCGGCCCTATCGCCATCGGCATCCGGCTCGCGCTGGTCGAACCGCGCATCGCGGCCGCCGGCCTGTTCGCCGGTAGCTTCGTGCCCCGTGCCATGTTCGGGGAGGCCAGCCAGGTCAGGATTCCGCTGCATGTCCTGCTGCAATGGGACGACGAAGGAAATGACAGGCAGCTGGCATTGGACCTGTTCGACGCCCTCGGTTCCCAGGAGAAGACGCTGCAAGCCAACATGGGCGGGCATACCGGCGTCCCCGACTTCGCCGGGGACGCCGCCGCCAGGTTCTTCGCCCGGCACCTGAAGGGAAGCCGGACCGCCACGCAAGAGTAGCCCTTAGCACCACAGGCAGACTTGGGCTGCCGCCCATCACGGACAGTTCCCGGCAGCGTAGGCCCTCACCTCGTCGATTGGCCAAAACCACCCCCGGTTCCACTCCAGTGACAATTTAGAATAGTCATCCCAGGCCATCAGCCTGGTCCGCTGAGGTTCCATGTCCATGAAGGAGCGAGGTCCTCCTCAGTTGATGATTTCGCCCCGCCCGTCTGCACGGAGTGCTGCCAGACGTTTTTCCACGCCCGGCAGCACTCCGTGCGCCAGTCCGGTCCAACCGGCGACTTCACCGATAACCCTGAGCGGGGCCGCGCTGCGATATGACCGGCGGGGTTGCCGGGGAATTTTTTATCGGTCACATTCGCGTCGTCCAGGCAAGCCCCGGTCGGTTCGACGGCGTAGACGCGCGGGGCGCCGTCAACCGCCGCGAGTCCCCCGCGAGTCC
The DNA here is from genome assembly GCF_056394725.1 of Arthrobacter sp. 10N418. Taxonomy (NCBI): domain Bacteria; kingdom Bacillati; phylum Actinomycetota; class Actinomycetes; order Micrococcales; family Micrococcaceae; genus Arthrobacter; species Arthrobacter sp. 10N418. The sequence goes on along the minus strand of NZ_JBFTIK010000037.1, from coordinate 12,906 downwards.
CGCACAGTCAGGAAGAGCGGACGCCGGGAAGCCATCGCTCGCCGGGATCTGATTGAGGGCAATGTGGCCACAACCGAATAGGTCTATCCGGGACCCCACACACCCGGAACATCAGATCAGAGGCAAGAGCGTGCACAATGTGCACACGAAGAACATCCAAAAAGCCCCTGAACAGGGAGAACACGTGCCCGAGGTGGAACTCGAACCGGGTTCCGGCCCTTGCATTTGCGCCACTCCCGCGAAATCCTCCGCAATCCGGCCCAGTCCGGCACCCGTACGAACTGATCCAAAGCCCAGGGTGTGCACTTTGTGCACACCCTCATTTTTGCCCACTCCAGGGCCCCTAACCAGGCTGCCTAAACGGTCGCGCGGACGGGGCGCGATTTCGCTCCGACGTGAAGGGGCCTCCGGAACCGAACCGGCCTGCTTGCCGCCAGCATTCAACGACCCGGCCGGACTGTTGAAGAATACCTCCGAGGAGCGTCGGCTGGCCCGGAAGGGCCCGGCCTGGATTTAGATCGTTCTGCGACGGACGCAGCTCGGCGTCGGCGCCGTTTCCCGCGCCGACTGCAACCGATATCCGTCGTTCGGGACGGTCCCGGCCAGGCCTACGCGAGGTGGGCGGCCATGATGGATCGCAATGACCAGAGGCCCGTAGGCAATGCGACGAGGCGGGAGCATTCGCTACCAGCGATCGCGGACGGGCGCCGTCCAGCCACCGCTGATGAGTGCCGAAGGAGGCCTACCTCTCGTACCAGCCCTCGAGTAAGGCGCGTCCAAGGGTGCCGTTGAACAGGTTGAACATCAGCAAAGCAGGCGTTGACTCTGGGTCAATGTCGATCTTCTCGGCGGCGAGGGCGAGGACCGCAAAGATGTAGCGGTGTTTCCCGGTGCCCTCGGGAGGCCCGGCGCCGACGTAGCGTTTCAGCCTGGCGTCGTTCGGAAGCTGAAATGCGCCCGGCGGGAGGCCCGAGCCCGACTCGTCGCCAGCGCCTCCGGGGAGTTCGGTGACGTCGGCGGGAATGTTCACGACGGCCCAGTGCCAGAAACCGGTGACCGTGGGCGCTTCGGGGTCGCACATGGTGACCACGAAGCTCCGCGTCTCTGGTGGGAACCCGCTCCAGGAGAGCTGCGGGGAAACGTCTTCGCCGCCGGCGCCGAAGATGCGGCTGACCTGCGGCATCGACAGCTTCCCGCCCTCCCGCAGGTCGCTGCTGGTCAGTGAGAATGAGGCCGCTGCGGGGAGGTTCTCGTAGGGGTTCCGGGTCATCTGACTTCTCCTGTGTCCTGAGATAATTGAGGTGGCCGGCAGCTCCGCGTTCCTTCAACTTGATGCGGCCGAACCCGAATTTCGACCTCCCCGTGCGGGTACCGACCTACAGGTCTTCTTCGCGGAGCAGGGCGAGGTTGCCGGACTCGAAATGGCCGTCGCAGATAGCGGCCAGAAAAGCTGGGAACTCTCCTGTCCCGGAGCGGTTCGAATTTTCCATGCCCTCATCTTAGGGTCAGAACTCGACCAAGAGTAGGTAGGCATCTTCGGCGTCCCGGTCCTTTATGAGCCCGGATCCGCAGGGAAGGCAGCTCCTGGGGCCGGTCGTAACCCGAGCGTGCCCAAACGGTGGCTCACCTCCGGAGATCGTGGCGGAGGAAGTGCACGGATGGTCGCCACGGACTTGGACCGGGCCGCAGTGAGGGTCTGGGCCCGAGGTCGCTGGCGGCCGTGAAGTCCAGGAACTGACAACCGCCCGGCCCTAGCCCGGCTCCTTCTTAGTCGTCCCGGGACCTTAGCCCAATCCCTTCAGCGCCAGCGCCCTCCGCAGCGCCTTGCGGGCATGATCGCGGCGCCAACCCGTCGTCGCGCTTTTCGCAGCCCTTTCCGACCGCCCATAGCGGGTGGCGATGTTCGTCGTGACAGCCCTGCGTTCACGCATCGAAAGCTCCATTGCCCACACTGCACACACTGCGGACCCAGACGCTGAGGGCTTCGTCCCAACCAGCCGACGCATTTTCTCTGGACAGCTGAGGCGACGCGGTCTTAGTATGGGCGAAAGTTTGGTCAGGGACGCAACGGCCGCTAGGGGGCGAACCGGTTGGCTCCAGAACCTCATCACCGCACTGCTGTCTTCCTGCGCGCATTGATAACTTCGGCGTTGGTTGCTCTGGCGTGGCTGGTCATTGACGCTGCATCCGCTCATGCCGACGCGGGGAGCGCCCCCCTTCCGTCCCTTGCCTCATCCGTGCTTATCACACCGCAGCGGGCAACGCAGGCGCTGGCGCCTACCGACCGATTGCCACTGACCGGTCCGGCAGGAGCGACACCTACTTTGCCCGTCGCCGGGGTCCCAGCAGTAGTAGTACCGAGCCCCGCGGTGGTCGGTACGACCGAGCTCGCGGTCAACGACGTCGTTGATGCTGTGGCCGCGGAAGCTGCTGTCACCCTGCCGCAGGTTCCAGAACTGCCGGCACTCAGGTTGCCCGTTCCGCCTCCGTCCGCTGTCTTGGAGGACCCCTCCGTCGTTCCGGACCTGCCTTTACCCCTCGTACTTCCGGCTAGCGACTCGCCCGCCGATGCCACCATTCTTCCTTCACCCCGGGCTGGAACCGCTCCGTCAGTAGAACTTCTAAGAACCTCTACCACTCCCCCGTCCAGGGCGGGAACTCCTGTTGACAGGGCCGCGTCCCCGCTACTCGACTCGCGTTCGGCGGAAGTATCCACATGGACGGGGGGCGGCTCCTCAACGCCCGGGAACGGTTCCGGCCACCCGCTGCATGTTCCGCTGACGCCGCCGGAGGTCAGCGGTCTGGCCGCAGGTTCTTGCAGCGGAGACGGGACTTCCTCTCAGACAGCGGCCGAACCGGCGTACGTCGGCCACAGCCGTGACCCCCAGGACGCGGGCCAATCGTCACGGGACAACTGGAACCTGCCTGAAAATCAGGCGTTCCCACCTGGCTCCTCACCTGACTGATCAGGTCGCCCCTGCCCGACTCGCGGCAGCCAGCGACCATGGGCACAATCGTGCCCGAAGACTCAATCAGGAGAACCAAAATGATGCTTACATCTGTTCGACGCGGCCTCTACGGCGCCCTTTTCGCAGGAGGAGTTCTGGTGCTCGGTGCCGGCGCAGCCTCTGCCGCCACCGGCGACCCTGTCACAGGGCCCGTGGCCAATGCGCCGGTTACCTCGCCGGTCACCATCAACACGGAAGGAACGGAACCGTTCGAAAACGCCCCGGCCGCGCCGTCCCTGACGGGCACCGGTGCACCAGTGGCCGACACCGTGACCAATGCGCCGGTTACGGCGCCGGTCACCATCAACACGGAAGGAACGGAACCGTTCGAAAACGCCCCGGCCGCGCCGTCCCTGACGGGCACCGGTGCACCAGTGGCCGACACCGTGGCCAATGCGCCGGTTACGGCGCCGGTCACCATCAACACGGAAGGAACGGAACCGTTCGAAAACGCCCCGGCCGCGCCGTCCCTGACGGGCACCGGTGCACCAGTGGCCGGCACCGTGGCCAATGCGCCGGTTACGGCGCCGGTCACCATCAACACGGAAGGAACGGAACCGTTCGAAAACGCCCCGGCCGCGCCGTCCCTGACGGGCACCGGCGCACCACTGACCGGCACCCTGACCAATGCGCCCATTGTTGGCGTAGGGACACCTTTGGCGGTGGGGCCCGACGGCCTGTCGGGTTTCGGCGCCGTGAGTGCTAACGGCGGAGCCGGAGACGTGAAGGCTGCGGCCAGCCTAAATCTGGATTTTGGTAGCGCTGTGGTTCCGGTCCCGGTCTCTAGTGCTGCCACTGGCAGCGGGGCAAATGACGCGGCTGCCGCTTCCTCTGGTCCGGGCGGGAACAGCAGTGCCACTTCCCCGACCCCATCGACCGGATCTACCATCTTGGCGCCGGTCACGTCGGCCGGAGGCTCAGGGCCCGCCGGCTTCGGGATTTTCGCTGAGATATCCGGTGCGCTGGATGGTGCACGGGTAACCGGCCCTGCCAGCGCTCCCGTGGCCCCGCTGCCCGGTGCCGCGGGGAGTGCCGGTGTCGTTGGCCCGGGGGCGAAGGCAACGCCTTCCATTCCGGGTGTGTGTCTGCGCGAAACGGGTGCCCTCAGGTTGGCGGCTGCAGAGTCGGCCAACGGGCAACAGCTTGCCGGCATGGTTCCCCAGTCTGCCGTACTGGGCGCCCTCGCCGCGGTGATGCTCCTGCTGGTGCTGCGCCGCAACCCTCACACGCTGTCGTCCGGGCGCCGGGTGGGGAACTGGCCCGACCCTTGCGGGAGCTGACCTCCGCAGGGCGGCGCTGATCCGCAGGTCACGGCACCATTGCGGATCAATTGATAGTCATTTCTGACGATCCGTGTGCTTGTGCCGCCAGCCGACGATGTCGGTTGGCGGCACATTCCTGGAGCCGGTCTCTGGCCGGTGAGGGCCCGGTCCGCTGTAAGAACCCGGAACCTCGCTTGTCAAGTGGGACCCAAACGTGAGGTGAGGTTATCTGTAGGAAGTTTTTTTGCGACATGCTGCCATGGGAGGCCGCATCTGATTTCGATTCTTCGGGACGCATGCACCGGCCAGCGGTCCCGGCAACACGAAGGGACCCCGCCCTTTGGCGGCCGGACAGGGTTGCACCTCTTAGTTGGGGTTTCCTTGGCCGACCTCGACGAGCATCTCGTCCCCGGTCTGGTGACCCGGGACGTCGTTGTAAAGTGGCGAGGATTCGTGCCCGCAGATGGGCCAACCTGATCCGGCAAAGACAAGAGAGCCCGTGCACTTCAAAATCCGCTGACATCCGGTGCCCCGGGCAACTCGGGTTCGACCAGACGCTCGCCATCTCCGGCCCCCAAGATCCTGGTGTTCGATGCCTGGACTGTCCAGTCCCCAAAGCCGGGCAAGCCCGGAGCGGGCTCCCGTACCATGGGCGGATGGTATTCATCCGGCTGTACCGCGAAGGCAAACTCGAACGCGACGATGTCAGCGCCCACGAAATCGAGGCACTCGCCCGCCAGGACGACGTCGTGCTCTGGATTGACTTCACGGACCCGACCGCGGATGACCTCCTGGGCGTCGAGACGGTCTACGGGCTTCATCGCCTCGCCGTTGAGGACGCAGTCCACGACTTCCAGCGGCCCAAGCTGGACCGCTACCCCAACCACCTCTTCCTCTCCGCCTACCAGGCCGGACTCCAGCCCGGCAACGGGGAACTCGCCATCGCCGAAATCTCCGCCTTCGTCACGCGCAACGCCTTGGTGACCGTGCACGGGCCCGGGTTCGCCACCGACAAACTGATGGCGCACTGGGACGCAGAGCGGGACCTGGCTGCGCATGGGGTGCCCTTCCTGTTCTGGGGCCTGCTTGATCTGATCGTGGACGGGCATTTCGACGCAGTCCAGGAACTCGACGGCTACATCGACACCCTCGAAGAGTCACTCTTCGATGACCACTCACCCGACCACGACCTACAGAGGAAAACCTTCGAACTGCGCAAGAACCTGGTCCGCCTCCGCCGCGTGGTCCTGCCAATGCGCGAAGTCCTCAACACTCTCCTGCGCCGGGATGACCTGATCGGCTGCAGCCCCGCCATGCAGCCTTTCCTCCAGGACGTCTACGACCACGTTTTGCGCGCCACCGAATGGACAGAATCCCTCCGCGACCTGGTCACCACCATTCTGGAAACCCACATCAGCATCCAGGGAAACCAGATGAACCTCGTCATGAAAAAGGTCACCAGCTGGGCCGCAATCATCGCCGTCCCCACCGCCGTCACCGGCTTCTTCGGGCAAAACCTGCCCTTCTTCGGCTTCCAGAGCGACTACGGGCTCTGGCTCTCGACCGCACTCATGGCCGGCGGGTCAGTGTTCCTCTACCTGGCCTTCAAAAAACGGGACTGGATCTAACCGGGAACCCCCGCCCGAGAACAGCGTCTATCGGGGATTTCGGGTTTCGCCCTTCTCCGGCGAGCTTGGCAGGGAATAGGGTCTCCGCCACAGAGACATGCCTTTCCTGCCTCCCAGACGGTGCAGAAAATGCCTGCACATCCCAGACGAGAGCGGTCTGGGGGTCGGCAATGCGCCCGGACGGGGACGGCCTTACCCGAGACACCGCCCTGGAACAACGGTCCTGAAGTCAACGTACGATCCAACTGTCACGTCCTCTGGACACCGGAGACCCCGTCCACATGATGAAGCTGCCGGCGAACAGTGGAACATCCGGAATAGCGTGGCCCCGGGTTAGCCCCGCAGGGTGTATCGCGCACCGGCGCTACCGCGCGCCTGGGTTTGGACGGCCGCTTATAGGCCGTCCGGCTACCTGCTGTTCACCACGGCGCCCCGGGTCGTTCATTACCGGGAAGTAACGTAGCGAGCTCGTGATAAGACCCGAACCCTTTGAGAGGCTCCCCCATGAGCGCGACCCGCACCCGAGGCATCCTCACGGCCGCCGCAGCCATCATCCTGGCCGCGTCCGCTATCGGCGGCACAGTGGCCGCGCAGGCCGCCGGCAACAACGACCAGCAAGGCGGCGATAATGCCGGATCCGGCGCCCACGCCAAAACGGACACTGCCCTGGCCGACGCGTTCAACAGTGTTGACCGGAACACCAAGTGGCAGCAGACCTCCAAGCTGAAGCTGAACTTCCCGACGTACCACACCGAAGGCATCGCCTACAGCCAGGACCACATCTTCCTCTCGGCCGTCCAGATCACCGAGCCGACCACGAAGTTCCCGGCCCCGCAGAACGGCTTCGACCGCACGCCCGGCAAGGGCATAGGCCACCTTTTCGTCATGGACAAATCCGGCAACCTGCAAAAAGACATCATCCTGGGCGAAGGCGACATGTACCACCCGGGCGGAATTGACTTCGACGGCACCAACGTCTGGGTCCCAGTGGCCCAGTACCGGCCCGACAGCAGCGCCATCATCTACCGCATCGACGCGAACACCCTCGACGTACACAAGCAGTTCGAGGTCAAAGACCACTTCGGCGGCATTGTGATGGACAAACAGACCGGCCACCTGGTCGGCAACACCTGGGGCTCGCGTCGGTTCGCCGAATGGGACCTGCAGGGCAAACAGCTCTCAACCTGGGAAAACCCGAACTACTTCATCGACTACCAGGACTGCCAGTACGTGCCCAGCTCCAAGATGATCTGCGCCGGGATCACCAACCTCCCGCAGACCCCGGCAGCCGGAGGCACCGGTGCCACCTACGAACTCGGCGGCATCGCGTTGATCGACCTCAAATCCCACAACGTGCTCCGCGACGTTCCCTTCCAGCAGTGGTCCACCGCCGGGCACGTCGCAACCCGCAACCCGTTCAAAATGACCGCCGACGGCAACCACCTCACCATGAAGACCGCCCCCGACAACGGCGACGAAGGCAACGGAACCGAAATCCTCACCTACGAAGCAACCGTCACCCCCGCCAAATAACCCCAGACACCCCGCAACCGGCCCCGGCACGCCGGGCTCCGCCTCCCACGTTCGACGCACGGGAGGCGGAGTCCGGCCCGGGCCGGGTGCCTCACCGGACACCCGCACAGCGTTCGACTGGCGGCCATCCGCGGCCGGCACCCCCCGAACAGGAACGATTGCCCCCGGGCCAGCCGGCCGATACCGCCCGGTCCGGCCGCCGGTAAACCTCCGACATCCCCGGCGAGGCTCCGCTGTGCACGGGATGATCGGCCGTGCCGCAGACAGTCCGAGTCGCGGCGCCTTCCCACCACGCTAAACGCCTGCCCGGCGATTGACCCGGCAACCGCCCCTTTGACCCCCCGCGCTACGTCCGCTACGGTGACCGGAGTTCATCCGCATCCCCCCAGCACGCGGATGGACCGCCACAACGGCTAAGCCCCACTACCGGCCACCGCCTCCGGTCCGTAGCGGGGCTTAGCTGCGCCCCCCGGTCTTCTGTGCCGGTCCCGGATGCGCACCGGTCCCGCCAGGCCTGGGCGCAGCCACCGGGTCGGCGCCCCGACCGGGCGCCCGACAGCCGCCGGGCCGGACGTTGACACCAAAGACAGGAACAATACCGGGCGAGAACGTTGAGCCGATCCCGCGCCGTATCCGGAACGTTTCCGTGTCCCCGGGGCCTTGGAGTGAAATCCGCGGGAGACTGTTTGGGCGTGCGTGGTGCGGAGAACATCACCGCCGTTGGTGCACGAAGGTGCATCCCGAAGCCTGACCGTCCCGCGATGGGACGGTCAGGCTTTGGCGTGCCCGGGCACGACCATCGGTCCCCCGCTGGTCCGGCCGGCGCATCTGGCCCGTTTACGGCCTGGCCGGGCCATCCCGCGTCGGCCTGGCGACCACAGCTGCAAGCTACCCGGGTGGTGTGTCATCCAAATTACCCGTGAGATAGCGCTGGACGTTCGGGGCAACCATCCGCACCACGTCCTCGGGCGGAGCCGACGCCAGCGGCTCCAGACGCACCACATACCGCACCAGCATCAGTCCCGCCATCTGGGTGGCGATCAGGTTTCCGCGCATAGTGACTTCCTCCGCCGGCCCCGGCACTCCGGTCATGATTCGGGACAGGATGGTCCGGGCGAGCATTTCGCGTAGAAGCGCGGTCTTGGCCGTCGAGCCGATAGTGCCGCGGATGAAGGCCAATATTCCGTGACGGGCGGGGCCTTCCCAGAGGCGCAGCACAGCCCGGACGATTGCCTCGGCACGCTCTGAGGGGCCCAGGTCTTCCACTCCGGCCAGGACTTCGTCCGGGTCAGCGGGAAGTTCCACGCTCAAGGCGAAGAGCTCGTCCTTGCCCTTGAAGAAGTGGTGGACCATGGCCGGGTCGACTTGGGCTTCACGGGCCACTTGCCGCAGGCTGGTGCCGTCGAAGCCGTTTTCGGAAAACAACAGCCGGGCCGCGGCCAGGATCTGCTCCCTCGACTCCGTTCCGCCGCTCCGCCTCCCCCGCCGAAGCGGCCGAAGGCCGCCGCTCACGAGGTCCGCCGCCGCAATGTCAGCGACGCCAGCACCAGAACCCCGAACACGACGGACGTCATGACGGTCGTGTCCTGCCACATTGCGGACGTGGCTTCGACATGGCCCGCGATCTCCTGGAGCGCATCCACCGAGAACGTCAGCGGCAGTACGTTGGAGATCGCCTCGAGGACCTCGTTCATCCGCTCCCGGGCCACGAAGAGCCCGCACAGCAGGATTTGCGGTATCACCACCACGGGCATGAACTGCACAGCCTGGAACTCCGTGCGGGCAAACGCGGAGCACAGCAGTCCCAGGGCCACGCCCAGCACGGCGTTGATGACGGCGATCATGACCACCAGCCCGGGGCCACCCTTGATGTCGAGGCCGAAGACCCAGTACGCCACGGCGGTGGCCACGACCGATTGCAGCGCCGCCATGATGGAGAAAGCCAGGGCATAGCCGAACAGGAGATCGGCCTTGTGGATGGGCGTGGTCAGCAGCCGCTCCAACGTCCCGGACGTCCGCTCGCGCAGCATCGTGATGGAGGTGACCAGGAACATGACCACAAACGGGAAGATGGCCAGCATCATTAGACCTACGCGATCGAAGGTCCGTGGGAACCCGGAGGACAGGGTCTCGTTCTCGAACAGGAAATAGACGGCGGTCAGCAACAGCGCAGGTACCACCATGATCAGCGCCATGCTGCGGTGGTCGTGACGCAGTTGGTCCAGCACACGGGCCGTCGTGGCCAGCATCATCCGCGGGTTCATCGTGCCGCCTGTCCTTCCTGTGCCCCCGAGCCTGGGTCCGGGCCGGCCTCTGCGTCCTGGATCATGCGCAGGAACGCCTGTTCGAGGTCGCTGCTGCGGCCCCGCCCGGCGAGCTCGGCGGGAGTGAGCTGCGCCAGCAGCAGTCCGTCCCGCAACAGCAGCAGGGACGAACAATGCGAGGCTTCCTCCATAACGTGGCTGGACACCAACAGTGTGGTTCCTGCCTCGGCCATAACAGCAAAGCGCTGCCACAACTCGGCTCGCAAGACCGGGTCAAGGCCGACCGTCGGTTCATCCAGGACGAGCAGCTTCGGATACGAGACGAGCGCGCAGGCGAGTGACACCCGGCTGAGCTGTCCACCGGACAGGTCTGCCGTCTTCTGCCGGGCGAACTGTTCAAGCCCGACGGCGGCAATTGCCTCGGCGGTGTCGCCCGCCGTCGCGCCGTACATAGCCGCGAAGTACCTGACATTGGCTTCCACGCTCAGGTCCGTGTAGACGCTGGCCGCCTGGGTGACATATCCGACCTCGCGCCTCAAGGAGGGCTCGCCGGCCGGCTTCCCGAGCACGCGGATGCACCCGCCGGTGATTTTCTGAACCCCCACGATGGCGCGCATCAAGGTGGTCTTTCCGCTGCCGGACGGCCCGAGCAGCCCAGTGATGCGGCCGGGCTCAATGGTGAAGTCCAGGCCCCGCAGGATCTGAGTGCGGCCCCTTGAGATCTGCAGGTTCGAAGCTTCGACGGCCGGGGCCCCGGCAGAATCGGGTATGCCATCCTGGCCCCTGCGGGCTGTGTTGTCAGTAGCGACGCGGGACACCATGACCTCCAATGGTCAACAATTCATCAGATGATGAAATCACGCTAAACCCGGCCGCCGCCTGCCGTCAACGGTGCGTGGCGGGCGCATCCTTCAAAACCTCCCACCCGCTTCACGGGGTCCTGCACCGGAACGGTCACCGCCGGATTGCGACACAAATCCATACCCTAATTCGCAAAACTGACGTCCATGGAATATCTTAGGTGAGCCTTACCTACTAAATTCGTGTCCGGTTTCAGGCCTGCCTGATTGGGCCGGATCCGTGTTTCTGCCGTGACCCCGCCCCTTTCCTCCCCGGAATGGGGTCTATGAAAGGCCCCCGATGAAGCTCCGCATCAAAACCGCCGCCGCCGCCACGGCCGCGCTGCTGGCACTCTCGGCCTGCGGCGGCAGCCCGGCTCCCGGCGCTTCGGGTTCCGTCGGGGACGGGATCGTTGTCTACAACGCCCAGCACGAAAATCTCACCACCGCCTGGGTGGCCGCGTTCACCAGGGAAACAGGCATCAAAGTCACCCTCCGCAACGGGGATGACCTGGAGATGAGCAACCAGCTCAGCGAGGAAGGCAAGAACTCCCCCGCGGACGTCTTCCTCACCGAAAACTCCCCCGCCATGGTCCGCATCGGCGGCGCAGGCCTCCTCGCCCCGGTCGACCAGGCCACGCTCAGCCAGGTCCCGTCCGGGTACCGGCCCTCCACCGGAGACTGGACCGGCATCGCCGCCCGCTCCACCGTGCTGGCCTACAACAAAACCAAACTCACCCCGGACCAGCTCCCGAAATCCCTGATGGACCTGGGAGACCCGGCCTGGAAGGGACGGATCGGGGCCTCCACCGGCGGCGCGGACTTCCAGGCGATCATCAGCGCCATGCTCGAGCTCAAGGGCGAAGACGCCACCCGGGCATGGCTGGAAGCGGCCAAAACGAACGTCAAAGCCTACAAAGACGACACGCCCGTCCTCGCGGCCGTCAACTCCGGCGAGGTCGACGCCGGCATCCTCTACCACTACTACTCCTTTGTGGACCAGGCCCAGACCGGAGAGAACAGCAAAAACGTTGAGCTTCACTACTTCAAGAACCAGGACCCCGGCGAGTTCGTCAGCGTCTCCGGCGGCGCTGTCCTGGCCTCCAGCAAAAAACAAGCCCAGGCCCAGCAGTTCCTGAACTTCATCACCGGTACAACCGGCCAGCAGGTCCTGCAGGGCGGCGACTCCTTCGAATACACCGTCGGCAGCGACGTCCCCGCCAACCCCAAGCTGACCCCCCTCAACCAACTCCAGGCCCCGGCCATCGACCCCGCGAAACTCAACAGCACCAAAGTCACCGACCTCATGACCCAGGCCGGACTCCTCTAAACCGCCAGCCGCCACACACCATCCTCCAAGGCCCGGCTCACGGGAAATGCCACGGAAACGCCCCGGACATCGCCCATCCACACAATGGAAAATGCGCCCCATGTCTTCCCGCCGCACATTTCCCGCCACCTGTGCCCATCCCGGTCCGGCCGACCCAGCCGCACCACACGGTCCCGTCCTGATCATTCGCCCGGACCAGGGTGTGGCAGTGGACATGGCCCGCGAACTTGCCCTTGCTGTTCGGCTCGCCGGCGGCACCCGGATCGGGACGACAATCTGACCGGACCCTTCACGACAGCGGACGTGGCGTTGCGCCTGCGCTGGCTCACCGCAACGCCAGCGCCGTGGCCCTTGATCCCGAGCTCACCGTCGGGGACCTGACGCTCCGTCCCCGATGGCTGCTTGCCCGTAGAGGCGACTGCCAGGTCCCGCTGACGAAAACACAGTGCCCGGTCCTGCAGCTTCTGATGGAGAACCCCGGGACCGTCGTCCGCGAAGACGAAATCGTGACGCAGGTATGGCCGGGCAATCTCGACCGGGGCGGCAGTAACGTCGAGCTGTAGATCTCCTATTTGCGCCGGAAGATCAGCGCCGCCGGTTCGCCGATGATCCACACCCTTCGGAGCATCGGCTACCTGATCAAACCAGCCCCGACCAGCCCGGCGACCCTGCCAGCGAACGACCCGGCCTAGCCGTAGTCCGGACAAAAAGTCAGGAGCTTTGCACCGAACCCGGTATCGGGCGGCGGACCCTGCGCCACGGACTGCCTCCACACGGATCCGTTCAGCTCTCGACGCGTGGTGATCGAATGGCGGACTGCCCCGCGAAGTCCCCCTGTTGCCAAGCAGTGACCCGCTGTTAGCATGGCCCGGTACTTCCATGACCGCCCCCATAACCCTGGAGAATCCATCATGACGACCCGCCTCAATCCATATCTGAGCTTCCGCAACAACGCCCGTGAAGCCATGGAGTTTTACAAGAGCGTCTTCGGCGGCGAGCTGGTGACCAACACCTTTGCCGACTTCCACGCGAGCCAGGAACC
>NZ_JBFTIK010000036.1:0-20311 GCF_056394725.1 Arthrobacter sp. 10N418 | reverse complement strand
CCTACGCCAGGCCCTACACCTCAGAGACCGAACGCGTTGCCGCCTTCGAGCCCTGGCTGCACCACTACAATCACAACCGAGGCCACACCTCACTCAAGGGTCAAACACCCGCTAGCCGCGTCACCAACCTCCGTGGGTAATACACCTAGATACGAAGAATGAGCATGTCCATGGCGCCTGCCCGGGCGCGGGGACGAAGAATGAGCATGTCCCGAGTTCGGGCAGGAGGACCTCCGCTTCGGCCAGTCCTATAGGATTTGAACATGCAACCAGCTTCCGGGAACCTGCCTAAGATCCGCCCCGCGGGCCGAACCGTCAGCCGCCAGGTCCTGGCTGATCACGTCTATGAGGAGCTTCTGGCGTCACTCATGGACGGTCGGCTCGAACCCGGGGCGGTGGTGAGTATCGACGGCACCGCCAGGGAACTCGATGTGTCACCGACGCCGGTACGGGAAGCGCTCGCCCGGTTGGAGCACACCGGGATGGTGCGCCGCGTGGCACTCAAGGGCTACCGGGTCGCGCCCGTCTTCACCCAGGAAGACTTTGCTGAGCTCATGGAGGCACGCCTGGCGATTGAGCCCGTCAATGCCCGCCTCGCGTGCGCCCAGTTGACCCCCGAGCACCTCGCCGAGCTGGCACGGGCAGTCGCCGACCTGAAGACAGCGCCGCGAGGACCGTCGTTTGCCGAATATCGCGACTACCTGGAAGCTGACGAGAGGTTTCACCGGCTGATCGCGGAATTCACCGGCAACCAGTTCATGGTTGCCGCCTACGCGGCGCTCGGAGGGCAGGTGCAGCGCTTCCGACTCTTCGGGGGCGTGGGTATCACCGACGCCGAGTTTGCCATTGCCGAGCACCAGTCCGTCCTGGATGCCTTCGCCTCCGGTGACCCGGAAAAGGCCGCACTTGCCATGGCTGATCACGTGCAAAAGGTGCGTGGCCGCGCCATCGCCGACGCCCCCGCGGGCTGACCGAGGGCCGGCCTCCTTCCACGTAGTCAGGAAGAGTTCCCGACGGGGATGCACGGGGACTCCTCCGCGCCGCGACGGCTCCCTGTAGGATCTTCGATTCCCGCCGGTATCCGCAATGTGATCTTGACAACACTCCCTTGATAGTAAATCCTATAGGAAACAGGATTCCACGAAGGAGTGAACCATGGCCTATACAGCCGAGAACTGGCCGATCACCGCAGCCCTGCTGCAGTTCCCCGGCGTTGATGCCACGGGAGCCGAGATCAACGACGCCGACGCGGCGGCCTGGGCCGCTGTGCTTCAGGAAGTCAAGGATGCCGGCTTCACCAACGCGGACCTCACGGACAGCTGGGTGCGTCCGGGCGACCTGAGCTCCGCCCGTCTCGCAGAATTCAAGGAGACCGCAGAGAACGTCGGCATCGGCATCCCCGTCATCTCCGCCATCCGCCGCAGTGTCATCGAGGAGCGGAACTGGGAGGCCAATCTGGCGTACAGCCACCGCACTATCGACGCCGCCGCCGAACTGGGCTGCGAGGTGGTCTCCTTCGGACTGCACCAGGCGCTCACCCCCGAGCAGCGGAAGCAACTCTGGTTCTGGACCGTCGAAGGACACAAAGACCCGGTGGGGGACAAAGAGACCTGGGGCAAGGCCGTCACCCGCCTCCGGGAACTCGGCCGGCACGCAGCGGAGGCCGGGATCCTCCTCTCGCTCGAAATGTACGAGGACACGTATCTGGGCACCGCGGATTCGTCCGTCCAGCTGGTCCAGGACATCGGACTGGACAACGTTGGCCTGAACCCCGATCTGGGCAACCTGGTCCGGGTCCACCGCCCGATCGAGGACTGGCGCGAGATGGTGGCCAAGACCCTCCCGTACTCCAACTACTGGCACATGAAGAACTACATCCGCGATGAGGACGTGGCCCGCGACATCTACGTGGCAATGCCCGCCCCGATGGAAAGCGGCCTGATCAACTATCGCGAGGCCTTCCGGATCGCCCTGTCGGTCGGTTTCCAGGGCATCCTCTGCACCGAGCACTACGGCGGCGACGGTCTCAGCGTTACGGCCAGCAACCAGGACTACCTCCGACGCCGGATCCTGCCCAGGACCGACGGCTATACCCTCGGCCAGAGCCAGGTCGCACAGGGCCGGCAGAAGCCCGCCACCGCGGAACTCGCCAGCGTCTGACTCGGCGCTTGGTGCGGCCGTCAAGCTATTTGGGGGCGGCCGCACCATCCAGCTCCACCGCAGCAATACTTCCCACCACGGATTCAATGAGGAACCATGACCCAGATCTTCGACAACCCCGCTGACTTTGCGGATGAAGCGTTGGACGGCTTTGTGGCAGCCAACCGCGGGTACGTTGCCCGCGTGGACGGCGGCGTCGTCCGTTCCACCGAGGTACCGGCCGGGCAGGTGGCACTCGTGGTCGGCGGCGGGTCCGGCCACTACCCGGCCTTCGCCGGACTCGTGGGACCCGGACTCGCCGCGGCCTCGGCCTGCGGCAATATGTTCGCGTCCCCGGCCGCCGGCCAGGTCTACCGTGTGGCCAGGGCCGCCAACGCCGGCGGAGGCGTGCTGCTGAGCTACGGCAACTACGCCGGGGACGTCCTGCACTTTGGCCAGGCCCAGCTCCGCCTCAACGCCGAAGGCATCGAAACCCGCACCGTCCTCGTCACGGACGACATCGCCAGCGCCCCGCTCGACCAGATCGAAAAGCGCCGCGGAATCGCCGGCGACCTGACGGTCTTCAAAATCGCGGGCGCCGCCGCCGAGGCCGGCTTGGACCTGGACACCGTTGAACGGCTCGCCATCCGGACGAACTACCGCACCCGGTCGCTGGGCGTGGCCTTCGACGGGTGCACCCTGCCGGGCGCCGACGCCCCGCTGTTTTCCGTACCCGCGGGACAGATGTCCCTGGGCCTGGGCATCCACGGCGAACCGGGGATCTCCGAGCACCCGATGCCCACCGCCTCTGAACTCGCCGAACTTCTGGTCACCAAACTGCTCGCCGACAAGCCCCACGACGCCGGCCGCCGGGTCGTGGCGATCGTCAACGGCCTCGGCACAGTCAAGTATGACGAGCTGTTCCTGCTGTTCGGAAAAATCGAAAAGCTCCTCCTCGCGGCCGGACTCACCGTGGTGGAACCGGAATGCGGCGAGCTCGTCACCAGCCTGGACATGTCCGGGCTCTCCCTGACCCTGCTCTGGCTCGACGACGAACTTGAGCGGTACTGGGCCGCCCCGGCAGACACCCCGGCATTCCGCAAGGGCAACCTGGCACCGCGTGCCCTCCGCCAGCTGGCCGTTGCGGACGCGGAAGCGGCGTCCGACGTCGAACGCCCCACCGCCGCCGCGGCAGAACTCGGACGGCAGGCAGCCGCCATGCTCCGTCAGGTGCGGGACGCCGTCGTCGAGCACGAGGACGAACTGGGCCGGCTGGACGCCATCGCCGGCGACGGCGATCACGGCATCGGGATGCGGCGCGGCGTCGACGCGGCGGTCGCAGCCGCTGAGCGGGCGGCCGCGGACGACGCCGGCGCATCGGCCGCGCGCGTCCTGGCGTCCGCCGGGGAGGCCTGGAGCGAACGCGCCGGCGGTACCTCCGGCGCGCTCTGGGGATCGGCGGTCATCGCTGCAGGACTGACACTGGGAAACCGGGACAGCTACAGCGGCGAGGACGCGGCAGCCACGATTACCGCTTTCGTCGCTGCGATCACCGAACTCGGCAAGGCGGAACCGGGGGACAAAACCATGGTGGACGCCCTGCTGCCTTTTCGGGACACCTTCCTCACGGCGTCCGACGACGGCGCTACCGTGGCCGAAGCGCTCGCCGCGGCCGCCGCCGCCGCCCGGACCGCCGCGGACGCCACCGCCAAACTTCGCCCCCTGAAGGGTCGTGCCCGGCCGCTCGCCGAAAAGAGCCTGGGACATCCGGACCCGGGAGCAGTTTCATTCGCCCTCATCGCAGCAAGGATTTCCGCACACACCGACAGCCGGGTCGCTAACCCCGAACCGGCCCAGCAAGGAGCACAGGCATGAGCACAGCAGCAGGCTGGCGCATCGTCGTCGGAAACGACGAAGCCGGCGTCCAATACAAGAACGCACTCAAGGCACTGCTCGAAGCGGATCCCCGCGTCGCGTCCGTGCAGGACATCGGAGTCGGCGCCAATGACACCACCGCATACCCGCACGTCGCCGTTGAGGCCGCCCGTAAGGTGGCCGAGGGGGACGCGGACCGTGCCCTCCTGATTTGCGGCACCGGCCTGGGGGTAGCCATCGCCGCCAACAAAGTCCCCGGCATCCGCGCCGTCACCGCCCACGACAGCTACTCTGTGGAGCGGTCCGTGCTCAGCAACAACGCCCAGGTCCTCACGCTCGGGCAGCGCGTCATCGGCCTGGAACTCGCCAAGAAACTCGTCAGCGAATGGTTGGGCCACCGCTTCGACGAAACCTCTTCCTCCGCCGCCAAGGTGGACGCCATCTGCTCCTACGAGCCCGAATACACGAAGGCAGTCTGACCGTGACCGAATCAGCAAATACCGCATCCGCCATTAACGCCGCCCGCAAGATCGCCGTCGTCGGCTCCGGATACATGGGCGGCGGGATTGCGCAGGTCCTGGCGCTCGGCGGTGCCCGGGTCGCCCTGGCTGATGTGTCCGCCGAAGTGGCGCAAAAGAACTACGAGCGGCTGCTGGCCGAATCCGACGAATTCGTCGCCGCCGGGCTCTTCCCGCAAGGCTCCACCGCCATCCTGAAGGAGAACCTCTGGGCGGCCAAGGACATCGAGGAAGCAGTGGCGGACGCCGACTTCATCGAAGAAGCCGTCCCCGAGGTCATTGCGATCAAGCACCAGACGCTGGCGCGCATCAGCGCTGCCGCCCGCCCGGACGCCATCATCGGCTCCAACACCTCCACCATCTCCATCGCGGAGCTCTCCGAGCCCGTCGCCCATCCGGAGCGGTTCCTGGGCGTGCACTTCTCCAACCCGTCACCCTTTATCCCGGGTGTGGAAGTCATCCCCCATGCCGGCACCTCGGCGGCCACGGTGGGCGCCGTGTGCGAACTGGTCCACGCCGCCGGCAAGCAGACCGCGGTCGTCAAAGACGTCACGGGCTTCGTGCTCAACCGGCTCCAGTACGCCTTGTTCCATGAGGCCGCCCAGCTGGTGGAGCAGGAGATCGCGACGGCGGCGGATATCGACACGCTGGTCCGCACCACCTTCGGCTTCAGGCTGCCGTTCTTCGGACCGTTCGCCATCGCCGATATGGCAGGGCTGGACGTCTACAACTTCTGCTACAAGTCGCTGCAGACGGAGTTCCCGGAGCGCTTTGCGACGCCAAAGATCCTCAGCGAACTCGTCGACGCCGGGAAGCTGGGCACCAAGACCGGTGCAGGTTTCCTCAACGTCCCCGCCGAGCGCACACCCGAGCTCATCGCCTACCGGAACAAGGCGTACGTGGCCATGCAGAAGCTCATCGACGAGCTCGGCCCCGCCCCCATCAACTGATCCCCGCTACTTTCATACTTTCAGGAGCAACTCCATGAGCACTTTCCCCGCAGAACGCACCGCGATCATCACCGGCGCCGTATCCGAGCGCGGCATCGGCCGCGCCACCGCCAACTACCTTGCCGCGCAGGGCTGGAACATCGGCATCATCGACCTCGATGACGCACGCTGCAAGGCGGCGGCCAAGGAACTGGCCGCCGAGCACGGCGTCAAGGCGTTCGGCGCCGGCGCCAACGTGTCCGATGAAAGCTCAGTCCGGGCGGCAATCGACGCTATCGAGGCCGAATTGCCGCAGATCGTGGCCCTGGCCAACGTGGCCGGCGTCAGTTCCCCCGTCCCGTACCTCGAACTCGACGCGGCCGAGTGGGACCGGGTCCTCAGCATCAACCTCAACGGCGTCCACTACGCCACACGCCGCGTCGCCGAATCCATGGTCAAGAACCGAATCGGCCGCATCGTGAACATCTCCTCCGTCTCCGCCCAGCGCGGCGGCGGCACCTACTCCAAGACGCCGTACTCGGTGGCCAAGGCCGGCGTGATCGGGCTGACCCGCTCCACCGCCCGCGAGCTCGGCGAATACGACATCACCGTCAACGCCATCTCCCCGGGCCCCATCGACACTGACATCATGGGCGGCACCCTGAGCCAGGAACGCAAGGACGACCTCACCAAAGACCTCGTGGTGAACCGGGTGGGCTCCACCCGGGACATCGCGGCCGCCATCGCCTTCCTCATCAGCGAGGACGCCGGCTACATCTCCGGCCAGACGCTGAATGTGGATGGCGGACTCTACATGCACTAAGGAAGAAGCACCGTGGCACAACGCAGCCAACCGCCCGCAGCCTCCGGATTCGGGTCCTGGAGCAAGGGCCGGAAGATCTACCTCGCCGTCGGGATCCTGGCCTGCCTGGCCGGGATCATGATGATGGCTTTATCACGCTAGACACGTTCTCCCGGCCGGATCCGGCTTAGCGGCATCCGGCCTTTCTCCACGCAACTGGTTCACCCCACCGCGTTACACCACTGATTGCTCGACGAGGAGTTTTTATGTCCGTAACAACAACATCCACCAAGGAGCTGTTGGAATCGCCGGTCCTTAAATCGGCCATTTCCAAAGCCTCCCGCCGGCTTATGCCCATGCTGGTGATCCTTTATGTGGTCGCCTTCCTGGACCGCACCAACGTGGGCTTTTCCGAGGCGGCCCTGGGCGTGGACAAGGGCATTAGCGCCGGAGCCTTCGCCCTCGGCGCCGGGATCTTCTTCATCGGTTACGCCCTTTTCGAAATCCCGAGCAACCTGCTCCTGACCAAGTTCGGGGCGAAGGTGTGGTTGGCCCGCATCGCCATCACCTGGGGCATCGTGTCCGCCTGCTTCGCGTTCGTCCAGGGCGAGACGTCGTTCATCGTCCTGCGGTTCCTGCTGGGTGTCACCGAGGCCGGGCTGTTCCCGGGCGTGATCATGTTCCTGGCGGCATGGTTCCCCAACAAGGTCCGCGTCAAGATGTTCGCCATCTTCTACCTGGCCCAGCCGTTCTCCCAGATGATGGGCGCACCGCTGTCCGGCTGGCTGATCAACATCGGCGACCAGGTGCCCGGAGTCGAGGGCTGGCAGGTCATGTTCTTCGTCGAAGGCGTGCTGGCGGTAATCGCCGGGGTCGCCGCCTACTTCTTCCTGATCAACAGCCCACAGGACGCCAAGTTCCTGAAGAAGGACGAGAAGAGCGCCCTCCTGGAGGTCATGGCGCTGGAGGACACTGTCAAGGAAGAGTCCGGCCCGCGCGGCGTCCTTGCCGCCATGAAGAACGGCAAGGTCTGGTACTTCACCGTCATCTACTTCTGCCTGCAGATCGCTGTCTACGGTGTGACGTTCTATCTCCCGCAGCAGGTGGCGCAGCTGACCGGCCAGAAGGTGGGCCTCGCCGTCGGCCTGATGGCAGCCATCCCATGGTTCTTCGGCATCTTTGCCTGCTACTTCATCGGCAAGGCCGCCAACACTTTGGTCCGCCGCCGCGTCTGGGGCACCGGGCTGTTCATCTCCACCGGCCTCTGCATCTTCGTCTCCGCATGGGCCGGCACCAACCACCTCCCCGCACTCGGTATCATCTTCATCACCCTTGCCGTGTGCAGCTTCCTTTCCATCGGCCCTATCGCGTGGTCTTACCCGACGGCGTTCCTCACCGGAACGGCCGCCGCCGCGGGAATCGGCCTGATCAACTCGCTCGGAAACCTGGGCGGCTTCGTCGCGCCGATCATGCGCACCAGCGTCAACCAGATGGCGGCGGACTCCACCGGCTCCGCAGGCATCTTTGCCCTGGGCGTGCTCCCGTTCCTCGCGGCCATCATGATGTTTGCCACGAAGAAGTTCCGCAACAAGGCGGATGAGCTGCTGGAAGACTAAAGCCTCCCAGCGCCCTTCAACTGGATCCAGCGGAAAGCACCAACAATGTCGCAGCAGCACCACCCCGGCCCGACCACCGGCGGCAGCATCCTAGTGGGTGTCAGCACCAAAATGTACCTGGGATACCAGGACAGCCTGGACTGGCTGGAGCGGCTGCGGCACGAAGTCGACGCCCGTCCGGCCCTCACGGCCGGACGGGTTGTACCGTTTGTCATTCCCTCGTTTCCTGTACTGCCCGCCGCCGCCCGGCTGCTGGCCGGTTCGGGGGTTCTGCTGGGTGCCCAGAACTGCGGCTGGGCCGACGGCCCCTGGACTGGAGAGGTTTCCCCGACCATGCTCGCGGAGCTCGGGGTCCGGCTCGTGGAAATCGGCCACGCCGAGCGCCGGCGTCACTTCGGCGAAGGCGAAGCCATGATTGCGCGCAAGATCAGGGCCGCCAATGACGCCGGGCTCACGCCGTTGCTGTGCGTCGGCGAGCCCGATTCCAGCGAACCGGAGGCGGCAGCGGGCTTTGTGTACCGCCAGATCGAGTCGGCGGTCGACGGCGACTGGAACCTCGCCGCCGGGCTGGTCATCGCGTACGAACCCGTCTGGGCCATCGGTGCGGCGGAGCCCGCAGCTCCCGGGTACGTGTCCGACGTCGTGCGGCAGCTCCAGGGCCGCCTCGCCGCCGCCGGAGTGCCTGGGCTGCCGGTCATTTACGGGGGTTCGGCCAAGCCAGGGCTCCTGCCGGTGCTCGACGGCGTCTCTGGTCTCTTCCTGGGCCGGTTCGCCCACGATCCGGCGAACTTCGGAGCGGTGCTGGATGAAGCACTCCTGCTGGCGGAGGCCTTCCCCGCGACGGACGCTGCCTCTTCCGATGCCTCTTCCGCTGCCCGCCGGACCTAGGTTCCCGTCGCGCGGACCCCCACCGCTGGACATGTCCCTCGCCCGCCACGAACAGTGGGCAGAATGCCATCTTGCCCACTTTTTGAGGCTAGAAATGGGCATGTCCCCCGGAGCGGGGCTCGGAAAATGGGCATGCTCCCTGTTCTGGAGCCGGCTGCACCCGGAAAATGGGCGTGCTCCGGGCGCGGGGAGTGAGCAATGCCCCTAGGAGTTGGGCGGCGCTGACCTCTGGCACAGGCCGATGAACCCGCCCAGCTGCTCCAGGCCCTCGGGATGCGTGGGCAGATAGTTCGTCAGTTCGGGCGCGCGGACAATCACGGCGCGCCACTGACCGCGGGAGACGGCGACGTTGATCCTGTTGCGTGAGAGCAGGAACTCCATGCCTCTCGGCGCTTCGGCCACGGCTGAACACGCCATGGACACTATTACTACGGCCGCTTCCTGGCCCTGGAACTTGTCGACGGTGCCCACCCGGACCTCCGACAACGCGGCCCGGTCCAGGGCGTCACGGATCAGGTTGACCTGGGCGTTATACGCGGCCACCACGAGTACGTCGGCAGCTTCGAGCGGGCGGGTGCCATGTTCGGTATGCCACGCGAGGCCCAGGTGCCGCCGCACTTGCAGGACGACCTCGGCCGCCTCTTCGGGGGAGCGGGTGATGTTGCCGCTGTGCTCGACGAGGACTGTTTCGATGCCCGCAGGCACACCATCGAGGCGCCGGCGGTCAGCGGCCGGAGCTGAATGCAGCCGATTCTCATACGAAAGATCGGACACTGCCCGGCACAACTCGGACGTCATCCGCCATGAGTCCGCCAGGAAATAGCCGAGCTCGGGCGGCAACGTGGCGTGGCCGGACGATATCCAGCCTAGGGCCGACTCGTCGACAGGTTCCGGGTGCGAGCCCTGGCTGACCTGCGGCAATTGTTGGGGGTCACCGAGCAACAGCAGACGGCTGCTGGCCTGCGCCACGGCCAAGGTGTTGGCCAGGGAGAACTGGCCGGCCTCGTCAATCACCAACAGGTCCAGCGAACCGGGCGGCACGGTGGCGCCGGTCATCGTCCACGCAGTGCCGCCCACCAGGGCTCCACCTGGTGAGCCGAGCAGCCGGGCGACGTCCTGAGCTGCACGCTGGTCCCAGGACAGCGGCTCCTGGTGCTTCACATCCTTGGCGACCCGGGCGGGATCGACCCCGGCCTTGGTCACCGCGGTCTTCAGCAGGTTTTCCACGACGGCATGGGACTGGCCGACGACGCCGACTTTCCACCCGCGGGCCACCAGCCGGGCGATGACGTGCGAGCCTACATGGGTCTTGCCGGTGCCGGGCGCCCCCTGGACGGCGACGTAAGAACAGTCCAGGGCTTCAACGGCTTCGGTGATGGCGTCGATGAAGCGGTCTTCACCGTCACCGGGTGCGGGCAACGCCCGGCCCGTTGACAGCCGTGGCGGTATCCGACGCATCAGGTCCAGCGCGGGATGGCGCGGGAACGCATCCCCGCCCGCCGCACGCAGCCCGGCCGCGACGTTGTCAGCCAAAAGCGCGAGGGCATCTTCAAGGCTTTTCGTCTGGATGGGCTGATCCTCGGTCAGCGCCACGGGCAACTGCGAATAGGGCTCGACGTTCCGGCGAAGCTTGTCCCGGATGATGACTGTGTCCTTGCCGTCTTCGTGGCCAAGCTCAAGGATCTCGGTCCCGAACCAGCCGTTCCGCCCGGTACCGTCAATCCCCGTGCCCTCAAGTCCGGCGGGGAGCGGCGGCTCGTACATGCGGAACCAGGTGCTGCCCTCGCGAAGGTCCGAGCCCGGAGTCACCGTGCCGATCAGCTGGACCCTGCGTTCTGGAAGCTTGGCGCCGTCCTTCCACCAGCCGTCCAAGGCCGCCGCCTCCTCGACGAGGAAGACATTCCGGTCCTGCTGGTGCGTGTCCGGGCCGTTCTCGCAGCGGTCAAAATGCGCCCACCAGAAGGCCTTGCGTTCGCGCCGGTGATAGCTCACCGCCGCCGCCAGCATCGCAACCGCCTTCCGGTCCGCCTCGGGAAGGCCCGTGCCAGTGTCGGCGAACTCCGCCAACGTCCGTTCGGCCGGGCTGAGGACCGGATCCGTGCCGGCGGCGCCGGAAACGGACTGTTCACCGTCACCGGCGCCGCCACGGTCAGCTGCGCCTCCCGCGCCTCCCGCGCCGCCACCGGCGGCCCCGCCGCCGCGGCCGCCGGGTCCGATAGCGGGCTCCCTGGCCAACCCCACCAGCCAGTTCCGGAGCTCCAGCGTGGACAGGCAGTCGTATTCGTTGTAGTCGGCGATCCCGGCAAGGATGGCGGCGGCCTCTTCGTCGCGGCCATCCTCACGGGCATCGCAGTACTGGGCGTAGGCAACCACGGACGCGCCGGCGTCCTTCACGTCCCCGGAGCGCAAGTTGGTTCCCATGTAGAGCGGTTCGAGCTTCTTGATGCTGTAGGAGTTTTCGGAAATGCGGATGCTGTTGCGGACGGTCTGGTACAGGTCCACCAGGAGGCCATCCCGCAACCACTGGTCCACGGTGTCCTCGCCGGCAACATGCATGACGGAGAGCTTCCGCAGCGCTGTTTTCTCGTAAGCGGCGTAGTGATAGACGTGCATGTCCGGGTATTCCTGGCGACGTTTCTCGACGTAGGCCAGGAAGTCGAGGAAGGCCTGCTTCTCGGCCTGCCTGCTGTGGGCCCAGAACGGCTTGAACACGCCCTCGGCGCCCGGACGGGTCGGTGCTTCGATCACGCCGAAGAGATACTCAAGCCCCCAGACACCGGTGGTGCACTCCTGCCACAAAGGGTCGCCCTCGAAGTCGAAGAAGATGTCGCCCGTACTGGGCTCAGGGAGCTCGGCAAGTGTGTTTTGCGGGACAACACGGTAGCGGATGGTGTGGTCTTCACCGTCCTTGAAGTACCTGACGCTGCCGTCTGCGCTGCCGACACCGCTTTGCATCCGGGCCTGGTCCTGCAGCCGCAGCAGCGCGGCGTTCGCTCCCGGAAGTGGGGCTTCGGCCAGTTCCTTGACGGTGAAAATGCCGTCTTTGTGGAGTGCCTTGCGCTGGGCCGAGTTCATCCGCGCCACCAAGAGCAGGTCATCGGTGGCCTTGACCAGCTCCTGGCAGTAGTCGCAGCGCCCGCAGGCCGTGATGCCGGGCGCGCCCCACCGCACCGGCCCGGGTTGATTCCGGTGCGCGGCGGTAAGGGCAACGAAGCGGTCGCGGCGCTCGCGGAAGACGGGCAGGATTTCCGCCAGTTTGTGGTTGCTGCGGACGTAGTCGAATCCGCCGTCGGCCGTCGCCACCGTGGCGCCGAGGACGAGCGTGACGTCTGGATCCGGCGTTATCCCCGCCTTCAGCAATTGGTCCCCGTAGGCGGCAAGCTGGAGAAGGGCGGTTACTTTCGCGTGGCGCGCCAGTTTGGTGTCGAACACGGCGTAGCTGCCGTTGTCCTGCCGCACCAGGAAATCCGAGCGGCCATGGAACACGCCGTCAAAGAAAGCTGCCTGGAATACGACGTCGGCGCCCGAGCGCAGGGCGTCGATGGACTCGGCGTGCTTGGCCAGCAAAGTGGCACGGTCCATCGTTCCGGCCGGAACGACGTCGTACACGCCGCGTCCCGTGGCCGGCTTCCACTCCCCGAACTGGTCCAGGAATTTGTCCAGGACTCTGTGCTCATGGACGTCGCCGAGCGCTGCGGTCCGCCCCAGCATTTCGTCCTCGTCGAAGACGGCCTTGGGGGAGCGGCCCAGCTTTTCGTCGAGCTTGCGCAGCAGCTGGTACTCACAGCTCGCAGCCACCACGAGGTCACTTGCGGAGAAGACCAGATCCGGTGCGGAACCCGGAAGTTCCGGTTCAAGGAGAAACACTGTGCCCCGCTATCTGCGCCGTTGCCTTTGATGACCTACTGCCAAGCTATCAAAGCCCTCCGACAATCCCGCCAGCGCCCGCCGCCCTTCCAACATCGCGTCCGGCACCGGCCGGCCCTGTTCCTCGTCGGTCCCCGGGCGTATCGTCTGAAGACGATGACTGAACAGCAGCCCTACGAGCTTGTGCAGCGATTCCCGGACTTCGAGCTGCGGCGCTACCCTGCGCACACGGTGGCGGAAGTAGAAGTCAGCGCGTCCTTTGACCGTGCGGGCAACGCCGCCTTCCGCCACCTTTTCAACTACATCAGCGGCAACAACACGGCCCGGCAGTCGCTGGCGATGACCGCGCCCGTGGTCCAGGGCGCCGCGCCGTCCCGGAACGCTTCCCAGAAGGTGCAGATGACGGCGCCAGTCCTCCAGTGCGGGCCGTTGGATGGCGGCCCCACGAGCGACGGCGAACCGGAGGAGGGCGCGTACGTGGTCGCGTTCGTACTCCCTGCCGGAATGACCGAGGACGCGGCCCCCGTCCCCGCGGACCCGCTGGTCAAGATCCGGACCGTCCCGGGATCGACTGCGGCCGTCCTTCGCTTTTCCGGCAGCGGATCCAAACCTGCCTTCGCGAAGCGCAATAAGGAGCTGCAGGACGCCATCGCCGCGGCCGGCATGACAGCCTGGGGGCCGCCGCGGTTTGCCCGGTTCGACCCGCCGTTCAAGCCCTGGTTCCTCCGCCACAATGAGGTCGTCCAGGATGTGGAGCAGGGCCCGGGTGGCGGCACCGCCTAGGGCCGGATGATGCCGTAGGGCAAAATGGCAGGGTGACCCAACTCCCGCAGCGCCCCGCCAGTTCAGCCTCCGCACCGCCGCCCCGGACTCCGCCCGCCAAGACTCCGTCCGCCAAGACCCAGCTCCCCAAGACCCCGGCTCCGCAGACCCAGGAGTCCGGCATCGCCGGGCAGATTGCCGGCGAGCTCGGCGTCCAGGCCTGGCAGGTCAAGGCCGCGGTGGACCTGCTCGACGCCGGGTCCACGGTTCCCTTCATCGCCCGGTACCGCAAGGAAGCCACCGGAACGCTGGATGACACGCAGCTCCGAGAACTGGAGGAGCGGCTGCGCTACCTGCGCGAGCTCGAGGACCGGCGTCGGACCATCCTCGAGGCGATCGCCGCCCAAGGCCAGCTGACCCCGGAACTGCAGGCCGCCGTCGTCGGCGCCGACACGAAGTCGCGGCTGGAGGACATCTACCTGCCGTTCAAAACCAAACGACGGACCAAAGCGCAGATCGCCCGCGAGGCCGGGTTGGAGCCCCTCGCCGATGCCCTGCTGAAACGGCCAGAGCTGGACCCGGAGCGCGAAGCCGACAAGTACCTGAACGCAGAACATTCGATCGGTGATGCGGCCGCGGCCCTCGCGGGTGCCCGGTCCATCCTGGTGGAGCGCGTCGCGCAGGACGCCGATCTCGCGGCGACGCTCCGGGAACGGCTCTGGACCCAGGGGCGGATGGTATCCCGGGTGAAGAAGGGCAAGGAGGCCGAGGGCCAGAAGTTCAAGGACTACTTCGAGTTCTCCCAGGCGCCGTCCGGCATGCCGTCGCACCGCGTCCTGGCGCTGCTGCGCGGGGAAAAGGACGGGGTGCTGGAGGTAGACCTCGCCGAGGCGGAGCCGTCCGACGACGCCGCCCTCGCCGCCGCCCGCGGCCGTTACGAAGCCGCCGTGGCCAGGTTCCTCGGGGTCTCCGACCGTGGCAGGGCCGCCGACGCCTGGCTGCTCCAGACGGCACAGCAGGCCTGGCGCCCGCGGGTGCTGGCCCGGCTGACGGGCGACCTGCGCAGCCGGATGTTCAGCGCCGCAGAGGACGAGGCCGTGCGCGTGTTTGCGGCCAATCTTCGGGACGTGCTGCTCGCCGCTCCCGCCGGGAACCGCGCCACCCTGGGCCTCGACCCCGGGTTGCGCACCGGCGTGAAAGTCGCGGTAGTGGACGGCACTGGCAAGGTCGTGGCAACGGACACCGTCTATCCGCACGCACCCGCCCGGAAGTGGGATGAGGCGCGGCGGACGCTCCTGGGCCTGGCGCGGCAGCACGGCGTCGAGCTCGTCGCGATCGGCAACGGCACCGCGTCGAGGGAGACCGACAAGCTGGCCGCGGAGCTGCTCAAGCAGCTTTCGGGTCCGCTCGGGTCCGCCCCTGCGCCCCAGAAGCTCGTCGTGTCCGAGGCCGGCGCCTCGGTGTATTCGGCGTCGGCGCTCGCCGCGGCGGAACTGCCGGGCATGGACGTGTCCCTGCGCGGGGCGGTCTCCATCGCGCGGCGCCTGCAGGATCCGCTCGCCGAGCTCGTGAAGATCGAGCCGAAGTCAATCGGCGTCGGGCAGTACCAGCACGATGTCACGGCGGCCAAGCTGGACCGCAGCCTCGACGCCGTCGTGGAGGACTGCGTGAACGCGGTCGGCGTGGACGTGAACACGGCCTCGCCCGCGCTGCTGAGCCGGGTGGCCGGCGTCGGGCCGCTGTTGAGCGAGAACATTGTGGCGTACCGGAACGAGCACGGCCCGTTCAACAAGCGCAGCGACCTGAAGAAGGTCCCGCGGCTCGGCGCCAAGGCGTTTGAACAGTGCGCCGGCTTCCTGCGGATCACCGCGGGAGCGGAGCCGCTGGATGCGTCCAGTGTGCACCCCGAGGCCTATCCCGTGGCACGGAAGATCATGGCGGCCGCGGCGAAAATCCCGTCCGGGGGAAACTACGCGGCCCTGAACCTGCAGGACTTTGTGGACGGCGCCTTCGGCCTGCCCACCGTGCGGGACATTGTCGCCGAACTCGAGAAGCCGGGCCGTGACCCGCGTCCGGCGTTCGCAGCGGCAACGTTCTCGGAGGGCATCGAGAAGATTTCGGACCTCAAGCCCGGCATGATCCTGGAGGGGACCGTGACCAACGTGGCGGCGTTTGGTGCGTTTGTCGACGTCGGTGTTCACCAGGACGGGCTGGTGCACGTATCCGCCTTGGCCAACCGCTTCGTCTCCGACCCCCGCGAAGTGGTGAAGTCCGGGCAGGTGGTCCGGGTCAAGGTGCTCGAGGCCGATCCGGAGCGGAAGCGCATCTCGCTGACGCTGAGGCTCGACGACGAACCGGCACCATCCGGGGGACGCCAGGCACCATCCGCCGAGCGGCCGGCGCCCTCCGCGGGGCGCCCGGTCACGCGGAACGGTTCCCAGCAGGACCGCCCGCGACAGGCCGCCAGGGTGCCGCGCCCAAACGATGCGCAGCACTGAGCCGCGCAGCCCAACGCTTCGCAGCCCAGCGCTTCACAACCCAAAGCCGCCCTGCCCAAATCCCTTCAAGAGAACGCCGCCCCGTCAACACCGCCATGGCGGAGGCCCTGCGGAAAGCCGGGCTCGGGAAGTAGCGCACCACCGCTTATCGCTCAATCGCTACCGTTCGGCGCAAAGATAGGATGTTTGCTTAGTATCTGCACCATGATTGCCGGAGGCAACGGTCTCTGATGGGGCCTTTGGCCTCTATGCCACTGGGACACCGAGGTCTTCGACAAGCAAGGGGAGCAATTATGGGCTGGCTTGACCGTGAACGAACTATCGCCCCGCCGGGCTTCAACCGCTGGCTCGTTCCGCCCGCCGCGCTCGCGGTGCACCTGTGCATCGGTCAGGCGTACGCGACGAGCGTCTACAAGACGGCGCTGGTGAAGCACTTCGGGGCCAGCCTGACCCAGATCGGCGTGATCTTCTCCATCGCGATCGTGATGCTGGGCCTTTCCGCCGCCATCATGGGCACGTGGGTGGACAGGAACGGCCCCCGCAAGGCGATGTTCACCTCCGCGGTTTTCTGGGCCAGCGGCTTCCTGATCGGCTCGCTCGGCATCTTCAGCGGGCAGCTGTGGCTCGTGTACTTGGGCTACGGCGTGGTCGGCGGCATTGGCCTGGGCATCGGGTACATCTCGCCGGTCTCCACGCTCATCAAGTGGTTCCCGGACCGCCCCGGACTGGCCACGGGCATGGCCATCATGGGCTTTGGCGGCGGCGCACTGATCGCCAGCCCCGTCTCCACGGCGCTGCTCAAGCTGTACGATCCCAACTCCGGAGCCAAGGGCTGGGTGGCCAGCGGCGACTCGGTGGGCAAGCTCTTCCTGACCCTCGCAGTCATCTACCTGGCCTACATGCTGTTTGGCGCCTTCACCATCAAGGTGCCCGCTGAAGGCTGGAAGCCAGCCGGGTTCGACCCCGCCAAGGCCAAGACCTCCAAACTCGTGACCACAGACAACGTCTCGGCTTCCAACGCGGTCAAAACCCGGCAGTTCTGGCTCGTATGGGTTGCCCTCTTCTGCAACGTGACGGCAGGCATCGGCATCCTGGAACAGGCCGCGCCCATGATCCAGGACTTCTTCCGCAAGCCCGACGGCGTATCCCTGGTCAGCGCCGGCGTCGCCGCCGGGTTTGTCGGCCTGCTGTCCATCGGCAACATGGCCGGCCGTTTCGCCTGGTCCGCCACTTCCGACGTGACGGGCCGCAAGCGCATCTACATGGTGTACCTCGGTGTCGGAGCCGTGCTCTACACGATGCTCGCACTGGCGGGGTCCAGCACCACCGTGCTTTACGTGGCCCTCGCCTTCCTCATCATCTCCTTCTATGGCGGCGGTTTTTCCACGGCCCCGGCGTACCTGCGGGACCTTTTCGGCACCTTCCAGGTCGGCGCCATCCACGGACGCCTCCTTACCGCATGGTCCGCGGCGGGCATCGCCGGACCGCTCGTCGTCAATGCCTTCCTGGACGCCCAAGGCAAGCCCGGCCAGCTGAATGCGGCGTCGTACCAGCCCGGGCTGCTGACCATGGTGGCGCTGCTGGTGGTTGGCTTCGTGGCCACCCTGTTGGTCAAACCCGTGGACGCACGCTTCCACGAACCACGCCCGGACCACGTCCGGCCCGAAGAACCTGCAATGGAGGCCTGAGATGGGTGCTGAAAAGATGTCTGACGAAACACGGTCACCGGGAACACGGCCCGTGGGAACGCAACCCCCGGAAAAACTGTCGGCCGGAAAATTGACCGTCGCCTGGGCCCTCGTCGGGATTCCACTCGCCTACGGGGTATTCCAGACCCTCACCGGTGTGGCGGCGCTGTTTGGCTGACACCGTGACCACAAAGTCCCAATGGTCCGGCACTGACATGGCCGCTCCGGTGGCATTCACGCCCCCGGACACGTTCACGACGCGGCCGACGCTCCAAGGCACCTTCGGCATGAGCGCTTCCACGCACTGGCTGGCGACGGCGGCGGCGCAGGCGGTGCTGGAACGCGGCGGTAACGCGTTCGACGCCGCCGTTGCGGGAGCCTTCGTGCTGCACGTCGTGGAGCCGCACTTGAACGGCCCGGGCGGGGACATGACCGGGGTCTTCGTCACCGTGGAGGAGCCGGGCCGGCCCGTTGTCCTGATGGGCCAGGGGCCGGCGCCGGCGGCCGCGACACCGGAGCATTACCTCGCCGAGGGCCTGGACCTGGTTCCCGGCTCCGGTGCCCTGGCCGCCGCGGTGCCTGCCGCCGTCGACGCCTGGCTTTTGCTCCTTCGCGACCATGGGACGTGGGAGCTCGACGCCGTGTTGGAGTTCGCGATCGGCTACGCGCGGGACGGTCACCCAATGCTCGGGCGGGTCGGCACCACCATCGCCGCCGTCGCCGCCCTGTTCCAGGAACACTGGCCCACGTCGGCCGAACTCTGGATGCCCGGCGGGCGGGTCCCCTCCGCAGGCGCGATGGTGCGCAACCCTGCGTATGCCGGGACGTTGCTGCGGCTGGTGGCGGCGGGGGAGTCGCTGCCAGGAGCTGGCATTTCACGGCAAGCGCGGATCGACGCGGCCCGGCGCGAATGGAGGGAAGGCTTTGTAGCCCGGGCCATGGTGGAGTCCGTCCAGACCCCGCACCGGCACTCCTCCGGTACGGACCACCAGGGCGTGCTCGCCCTGGGTGACCTGGCGGACTTTGAGGCAGGCTACGAGCCTGCCGCCACGATAGAGTTCCGCGGATACACGATTGCCAAGACCGGGCCGTGGGGGCAGGGGCCGGCGCTGCTGCAGACACTCGCCATCCTTGAGGGCTTCGAGGACCGCTACCTCGACCCCTCCACCGAACTCGGGGCCCACACCATCCTGGAGGCGCAGAAGCTGGCACTCGCTGACCGGGAAGCGTACTACGGCGACACGGATGTGCCGTTGGACTACCTGGTATCCGCCGCGTACTGCGCGGGACGCCGTGAGCAGATCGGGGAGCGGGCATCCCTCGAGTTCCGGCCGGGCACTGTTCCCGGCCGGGTGCCCTACCTGCCGCCGCTGCGCACCGAGTACACGCCGCCGGCGCTCGCCGTGTCCGGACGGGCGGCCCCCGCCGGGTTGGGTGTCGGCGAACCGACCGTGGCGCCGACGGGGGAGACACGCGGAGACACCTGCCATATCGACATCGTGGACCGTTGGGGCAACATGGTCTCGGCGACTCCGTCCGGTGGCTGGCTGCAGTCCTCGCCGGCGATCCCGGAGCTTGGCTTCTGCCTGGGCACCCGGCTGCAAATGACATGGCTCGAACCGGGCACACCATCCACCCTCACACCGGGGAAACGGCCCCGCACCACCCTGACGCCGACGCTGGTGCTGCGGGACGGAGCAGCCGTCACCGCGCTTGGTTCCCCCGGTGGCGACCAGCAAGACCAATGGCAACTGCCATATCTGCTGCGGACGATCGTGGGTGGCTACTCGCCGCAGCAGGCCATCGATGCTCCCGCGTTCCATACGACGTCGATGCCCGGCTCGTTCTGGCCGCGCTCCTGGGAGCCAGGCGGTGCCGTCGTTGAGGACCGGCTGGGTGAGGACGTCATCGCTGGCCTGGAGAGGCGGGGGCACGTCGTCACCCGGGCGGGCGGTTGGACGCTGGGCCGCTTGTCTGCCGTGACGCGGGATCCGGCGACCGGAGTGCTGCAGGCCGCCGCCAACCCGCGGGGCGCCCAGGGGTACGCCGCAGGACGGTAACTGCTGGGGTGGGCAGCAGGCGGACGGCAGCAGGCGGACGGCATCCGAGCTCAGACAGCGATGGGGAGGTCGGCGGGTTTGAAGTAGTGGTTGCGGCGGGGGCGTTGCTTGGGGTCGAGGTGGGGTGGCGGGATGAACCAGGGGATCCCGGTGCGGACCTGGATGGTCCAGTGTTCCTTGTGGATCACGTGGTGGTGATGGGAGCACAGCAGTGCCCCGTTGTCCGTGCCGGAGGTGCCGCCGCGGGACCAGTACGTGATGTGGTGGGCTTCGCACCACGGCGCCGGGATGGTGCAGCCGGGGAACGCGCAGCCCTGGTCCCGGGCGGTGAGGGCTTTGCGGATATGGGGCGGGAAGATCCTCGAGGCCCGGCCGATGTCCAGGATCCGGCCCCCGCCGCCGAGAACGACGGGGATGATGTCCGCGTCGCAGGCGATCTTCCGGACCGTGGAGGCCGTGACCGGCCCGGTGAACAGCAGGGTCCCCGTGTGCTCCAGTGCCCCCTCCGCAGGTGCCGGACCCGCGGTTGCCGGGCCTGCCGGGCCTGCCGGGCCGCCGCCTGAGCCAGCCGTTTCCGGGCCGCCGGCCGAAGCGCCCAGGCGGTCGAGCCGGGCCAGGAGGTCGCGGTAGTCGATGGTGACCATGACCTGCGGGCGCAGCCCGCCGGTG
>NZ_JBFTIK010000035.1:0-20595 GCF_056394725.1 Arthrobacter sp. 10N418 | reverse complement strand
GGGTCGATAATATGGGGTGCGGTCATCGCGTGGATACTCCTTGAGAGAAGACTTTGGTCGGTCTTTCCAAGAATCACGCGATGGCCGCCTCACGTTCGGGAACAACACGCCCGGGGCCGGGCCGTTACACCACGCTAATGGGCACTACCACTGTCGGGGGATACGCCGACGAAGTACTCCAGGCATCTTGAATACGAGATGCCTTCGACAGATTCGTCTCTACGGCAAGGAGTTTAAAGATCATGACCCTAGATCAGACTGCACCCGCACCCGCACCCGGCGTCACCACTCGACCTCTAAACGGTGAGGAATACCTGGAGAGTATCCGCGACGGGCGCGAGGTTTGGATCTACGGCGAACGTGTAAAGGACGTTACGACCCACCCGGCGTTCCGCAACAGCGCGCGCATGGTCGCCCGCCAATACGACGCTCTGCACGACAAAGAGAACTACCCAAGCCTTCAGGTTCCGACTGACACAGGCAGCGGCGGTTACACCCACCCGTTCTTCAAGGCCCCCTACTCGAGCACTGACCTGCGTGAATCTGCGGACGCCATTGCGAGTTTCGCTCGCTTAAATTACGGCTGGATGGGCCGTAGCCCCGACTATAAGGCCAGTTTCTTGGCGACGCTGGGCTCGAACACTGACTTCTATGCCCCCTTCGATGGGAATGCACGTCGTTGGTACAAAGAGGCCCAGGAGAACTGCCTTTATGTCAACCACGCCATCGTGAACCCGCCGATCGACCGCAACCGTGTGGGCGAGGATGTCGAGAACGTCAATGTACATGTTGTTCGCGAGACCGACGCAGGTCTGATCGTCAGCGGCGCGAAGGTCGTCGCCACGGGTTCGGCGTTCACCCACTACAACTTCATTGGCAGCTATCAGCCGGTCAAGTCCAAAGGCTACAGTGCCATTTTCATGGTGCCGATGGCAGCGAAGGGTGTGAAGCTGTTCTGCAGACCGTCGTATGAGTACACAGCCGCAACGGTGGGCAGTCCGTTCGACTACCCATTGAGCTCACGCCTTGATGAGAACGACGCGATTTTCATCTTCGACGAGGTGTTGGTGCCCTGGGAGAATGTGTTTGCCTACGAGCCGGAGAAGGCCAACAACTTCTTCGCTGGCTCCGGATTCCTTCCGCGAGCAATGATGCATGGCTGTGTCCGGCTTGCCGTGAAATTCGACTTCCTGTGTGGCCTACTGCTCAAGGGCCTCGATATGACGGGTACGGGCGATTTCCGTGGCGTGCAGACCCGCGTCGGGGAGCTGCTCAACTACCGCAACCTCTTCTGGACGTGCGTCGACTCGATGGTCAACAATCCCACGACCTGGAGCGATGGTACTGCGGTCCCGAACGTCGACGCATGCAATACCTATCGGATGATGTCGAGCATTGCTTACCCCCGTGCGAAGGAAATCTTCCAACAGGACCTTGGCAGCGCATTGATTTATCAGAACTCCAATGCCGTGGACTGGAACAATGCAGAGATGCGGCCGTTCCTGGACAAGTACGTCCGCGGATCAGGTGACCGCTCCGGCGTCGACCGCATCAAGATCATGAAATTGATCTGGGACGCTATCGGCACCGAGTTCGGGGGCCGCCATGAGCTCTATGAGCGCAACTATTCCGGGAATCACGAGGCGGTCCGACTAGAGACCTTGTGGGGTCAGAACGCCAGCGGACAGACGGACAAGTACCGCTCGTTTGTCGACGAGTGCCTCTCCGAATACGACCTCAATGGATGGACCGCCCCTGACCTCATCAGCTCGGATGACGTCAACGTGATCAAGAAGCGCCTCGGACGAAAGTAAAGCGTCTGCGGTGTACAGCGCAGCCGAACTGACGAAAGGACTACTATGCACTTCCTGGCCCAGATGGAAGTCACTATCCCACACGACATCGACAAGGCAAGGCTGGAGAGCCTAATGGCCGCCGAGCGCGAACGCGCCCAGGAACTGCAACGACAGGGAAAGTGGCCGGAACTCTGGCGGGTTGCCGGCCGCTATGCCAACGTCAGCGTGCTCGACGTCGAGAGCGTCGACGAACTGCATGAGCTCCTGTCATCGCTGCCGATGTTTCCGTTTCTTGACATCAAGGTGACGGCGATGACCCGGCATCCATCGAAGATCGACTGACAGCAGCTGCGCTAAATACGTTCTCCGCCAAAGTCTCTGCCCCGTTCCATCCATCTACTCGAAGGAAACAATCATGACCGCTTCATCCGGACAAGCGACCTTCCGCGATAACCGTGCTGCCACCGTGGTGGCCGACATAATGCAGCGCATTCGCGACGTCATCCTGGAACATAAGCTGACATACGAGGAATACTCCGCTGCCAAGGAGTTCGTAATCGACCTTGGTGTCGCCGGCGAATGGCCGCTCTTCGCCGATGTGTTCTTCGAGCAGACAGTCGAACAGGTCGACTCGGATTCTCGTGACGGCAGCCCAGGCGCTATCCAGGGACCCTACTTCATTGAGGGAGCCCCCCGCCTCGAGCTGCCGTACGTCATGCCGATGCGCGACGATGAACCGGGCGACGTCCTGTACTTTTCCGGCAAAGTCACGAGCCCGGACGGTCAGCCGATCGCGAACGCCCAGGTCGACCTGTGGCATAGCGATAACTTGGGAACGTATTCGAACATCCCGTACAACGACGATCGCGAGCTGCCGCCCGCGTTCAACCTTCGCGGCCGTTTCTCGACCGACGAGGAAGGACGCTATGAAGTTCGAACGATCATTCCCGTCCCCTACGAGATCCCGACCTCGGGCCCGACCGGCGCGCTCCTCACTACTGTCGGCTGGCATGCATTCCGGCCTGCGCACCTGCACATCGTCACATCCGCTCCAGGCTATACGTCACTGACCAGCCAGCTGTACTTCGACGAGGATCCGTACATCGATTCCGATGTCGCTGGAGCGGTGAAGCCTGATCTGATCCTGAAGCTGGACAAGCACGACGCCGCCGAGGACCTGCAGGCCAAGAACCTCGACGTCCCGTACTTCACGACTTCTTACGAGTTCCGCCTTCCCCGAAGCTGACCACTATGCAGGCTGCCACAACGCCGACGTTGTGGCAGCCTGCCCTTGAAAGGACCATCGTGAAGATCGACTCCATAGAGGCTATACCGTTCAATATTCCGCTGGAACGACCGACGGCATTCGCCCATGCCAGTATTTCCAGTGCAGAACACGTTCTCATCCGAGTGACGACCGACGACGGCGTGGTCGGGCACGCCGAGGCCCCCGCCCGCCCCTTCACCTACGGCGAGTCGCAGGAGTCGATCGTAAAGGCGGTCGATGCCTGGTTCAGCCCTGCGATGGTAGGGACAGATCCCTTCGACCGTGAGGTCGCACGTAATGAGCTGAGTTGGTTGCGCCACAATCACACGGCTCGTGGCGGCGTCGACATGGCGGTCTGGGACGTCATTGGCAAATCCCTGGGGCAGTCTTGTCACAAGCTTTTTGGTGGCTATACAGATTCGATGGAAGTAGTCCATATTCTGTTTGCGGCCACACCTGAGGGCATGGTGGACGAAGCCCGCGATATGCGGGAGCGCTTCGGCTTCAACACGTTCAAGATCAAGACCGGCAAAAACGTCAAGGAGGATGCCCGGGCGATGCGCATGCTCCGGGCAGAGCTGGGTGAAGTGCCCGACATGTACGTAGACGCAAACAAGGGATGGACAGCGGACGAGACAATCCGCCTGCTGCCGGTGATGGAGGAAGTCGGCATCACTATGCTCGAGGAACCGACACCGGCATTTCGTCCACTGGCTCGCCGCCGGGTTGCGGAAAAGAGCTCGATCCCGATTATGGGCGACGAGAGCGTGACGCGTCTCGGCGAGGTCGGCAGGGAAATACTCGACAACCATTCGCAGATCATCAGCATCAAGGTGGCCCGTACCGGATTCACCGAGTCAGACCGAATCGTCGGGCTATGCGAAGGGCTTGGCATCGGGTTGGCCCTGGGCAGCCAGATGGACGGAACGGTCGGGACTCTGAGTTCGCTGGCCTTCGCGGCGGCTTACAAGAGTACATCTGACAGGGCAGGGGAGCTGGACTACTTCATGCAGCTGACCGATGACATTGTCGCCGTGACCCCTGTCATCGAGAACGGTCGGATGCATGTCTCCGGGAAACCCGGGATCGGCATTGAGATCGACGAAGACAAGCTCAACCACTACCGCATCGACAAAGACTAGGTGAAGCAGATGGGAACTCAAGGGAAAACGGCCCGGCTCAACTACCGCCTCGAGGGGCCTGCCGGGGCGCCGGTAATTGTGTTCGGGCCCTCACTCGGCACCGACCTGGGGTTGTTCGAGCCTCAGGCAACGGCACTTTCCGGCGACTTCCAGATCCTGCGGCACGATTTGCGCGGGCACGGTGCATCAGAAGTCCCCGAAGGCCCCTACACCATCGGCGAAATGGCCGACGACGTCATTGGACTACTGGACGATCTCGGGATCGATCGCTTCAGTTACGTCGGTGTCTCCATCGGTGGCGCGATCGCCCAGTGGCTCGGCGTTCATCACGGCCATCGGCTCGACGCGCTGGTCATCTGCGCATCCGCCGCACAGTTTTACGACCCGCCGAGCTGGCCCCAGCGTGCCGCAAGAGTGCGCAGTGAGGGAACCGACTTCCTGATCGAGTCGCGCTACGGCGCCTGGTTCACGCCCGAATGGGCAGAAGGCTCTCCGGAGGGCGCAGAGCGGCTCCTCAACATGCTCGGAAACACACCGCGTGAGGGTTACGCGGGCTGCTGCGAAGCAATCGCGGCGTACGACCTGCGCGACCGCCTCGGTGAGATCACGACGCCCACGCTGGTCATTGCCGGGGAGGAGGACCCGGCCACTCCGGTCGCCACCGTGTCCGCTATCGCCGAGGGCATTCCTGGAGCGAAACTGCTGGTCGTTCCCGATTCCTCTCATCTGGTCAATTTCGAGAAGCCCGAGGTTGTCAGCGCTGCGATCGCCAAGCACATCGGTGCTGTGAGGATTGCTGGATGAGGTTGCGACAGTGACGGATCGAACCATTCCAGCGTTGCTCGACGAGGCAGCGGCCCGATACGGCGACCGGACCTGGTTGCGCACCGATCACACAGAGATTACGTTCCGTAGCGCTCGGGAACAGGTCCACTCCGTGGCACAGTCGTTGGTGGCGGCCGGAGTCGAGCGAGGCGATCTGGTGATACTGACGGCGCGCAACGAGCCGCGTTACCTACTCACCATTCTCGCCGCCACGACACTCGGCGCCGCTGCTGTCCCGACCAATCCCCGCGGAACCCAAGCGGAACTGGCAGGCCTTCTCACGCAGGTGGGCAATCACGCCCGCGTCATCGTGACCGACAACGGGCTGATCGGCACGGTGCGCCGGGCAAAGGCTTCTGCCAGCGTCGACGCCACGATTGTTGACGTCGACGACATCGTTAGCGATAGACCGAGTGTGGAGGCACAGCCAACCTGCATTACCGACGGCAGTGCCGTCCGCGAGACGGACGTAGCCATCATGATTCCAACCTCGGGCACCACCGGGCGGTCCAAGCTGGTCATGCAAACGCACCGCGCCTACACGATGGCGGGCGAAGGCTTTCCGTACTGGATGCAACTCTCCGCCGCAGATCGGCTGATGACGTCGCTGCCGCTGTTCCACACGAATGCCCTCGCCTACTCCACGATGGGATCATTGACCTGTGGGGCCGGTCTGATACTGCTGCCGCGCTTTTCGGCATCGGGCTTCCTGGATTCCGCGCGACGCCACGGGGCGACGTCATTCAACGCGATCGGCGCAATGTTCGAGTTCCTCATGGACCAAGCCCCGACGCCCGCCGACTCGGATTCGCCGCTGGTCAGTGGCTACTGCGCTCCGGCGCCGCCAAAGGACCGCCACCTAGAAATCGAGCGCCGCTTTGGTATCACATTGGTGTGCGGATATGGCATGTCGGAAAGCCTGTACGGCATGTCCTGGAGGCCCGGTACGCGCCCGTTCGGAACGCTCGGTGAGCCACGCCAGCATCCGACGCTCGGAGAAGTGAATTCAGTCCGCGTCGTCGACTCTGCCGGCCAGGACGTGATGGAAGGTCAAAGCGGCGAATTGTTGCTGCGCAACCCGACCGTAACGCCCGGTTACTACGGACTGCCCGATGAAACGGCCGCAGCTATACGCGACGGCTGGCTATACACCGGTGATCTGGTCACGGAGAACAGCGACGGCACATACACGTTTGTTGCCCGCCAGAAAGAAGTGATTCGGCGGCGAGGCGAAAATCTGGCGCCGGCCGAGGTCGAGGGAGCATTGCTGGCGCACCCTGATGTCGATGAATGTGCGGTGGTTGGAGTGGATGCGGGGCAGTCCGAAGAGGAGATCAAGGCATACGTGCGGCTCGCGGACGGTAGCGACGCGCTACCGCAGGATCTTGCCAGGTGGGTTTCGCAGCGTTTGGCCGCGTTCAAGGTGCCCCGCTATTGGCAGTTCGTCGCCGAACTTCCCCGCACCCCAACGGGCAGAGTCGCGAAGCATCGACTACCCGCCGACGGCCATCAGTACGACCTCGCCGCGACACCCTTGAGAGGAAATTTGACATGACCGAGACTTATCGGACCAGCTTGGGTACATCAAGCCTCGACAGCATCCGGCTGCTGGGAAAGGAGGTCGCCACGGAACTCATGGGTGAAGTGTCCTTCGGTGACCTCGCCTTTTGGATGGTGGCTCTTCGACAGCCGACGCCGGGCGAAAGCCGGCTGTTCAACGCAATTCTCGTGGCCCTGGCCGATCACGGATTCACGCCCACGGTGCTCGCAGCACGGCTCACTTTGACCAGCGCGCCCGAATCCATACAGGGTGCCATGGCGGCGGGCAT
Source organism: Arthrobacter sp. 10N418 (assembly GCF_056394725.1). NCBI lineage: Bacteria > Bacillati > Actinomycetota > Actinomycetes > Micrococcales > Micrococcaceae > Arthrobacter > Arthrobacter sp. 10N418. The sequence goes on along the minus strand of NZ_JBFTIK010000035.1, from coordinate 13,736 downwards.
ACTCGGCGGCGGCTCCCGCTTTCTGGGCGTGACTGAAGACGCGGCAAAGTTCCTGGATCAGAGTCTGTCGGCTGCCGGCGAACTAGGGAGCGACTCCGACTACGACGATCTCGCGAAGCAGATCTTGAACGACAGCCGGTCCCGCGGACGCTTGGTACCCGGGCTCGGCCACCCCGTCCACAAGAACGGTGACCCCCGCACCCCAGTCATTTACGAACTGGCCGCGGAAGCCGGAGTGTTGGGGCCGCATCTGTCGTTACTGGCGGCCATCGAACGAGTGCAGGCCGACGTGTTCGACAAGCACCTACCCGTAAACGGTGCCGGAGCGTGCGGTGCCGCACTCGCAGATCTGGGATTTCCCCCGGGAATCATCCGTGGATTCGCTCTTGTAGCCAGGTCGGCCGGCCTGCTCGGACAGATCGCCGAGGAGATGCGCGACCCGATCGGCCTCCAGCTCTATGCAGCCGTGGACCGCAACGCACAGTACGTGGACCCATCAGAAGTTCTGTATTCCCGCTCAACCCTTAAGGATGAATCGTGACTGTTACAGACCCGACAGACAGAATGTCCGCCCAATCCCCGACCGCGGTCCCGTTCACCGGCGACGAATACCTCGAAAGCCTGAAGGACGGCCGGGAGGTCTACATCTACGGCCAGCGTGTGGAAGATGTCACCACCCACCCCGCGTTCCGCAACAGTGCGCGTTCCGTAGCCCATTTGTACGACGCACTGCACGATGACCCGGACGGCATTATAACCGGCCCCACGGATACGGGTAACGGCGGCTTCACCCACAAGTTCTTCAAGGTCCCACACTCGGCCGAGGACCTACTAGAGTCCCGCGATGCGATCGCCGGCTGGGCGCGCCTGTCGTACGGTTGGATGGGACGTTCCCCTGACTACAAGGCGTCGTTTCTCGGAACGCTCGGAGGAAACACCGAGTTCTTTGACCCTTACCAGGACAATGCACGGCGATGGTACAAGGACTCGCAGGAACAGGTGCTGTTCCTCAACCACGCACTGGCAAACCCTCCTGTGGATCGTCATCGGCCTGCCTCCGAAGTCGAGGACATGTTCGTGCACGTGGTCAGCGAAAACGACAACGGACTGGTGGTGTCCGGGGCGAAATGCGTGGCAACAGGGTCGGCGTTGACTCACTACAATTTTATCGGTCACTACGGGATGCCGGTAGATAAGAAAGAGTTCGCCGTCATCTTCATGCTCCCTACCAACGCGAAGGGGGTCAAGCTGATTTCCCGGCCCTCATATGAGTACCAGGCGACAGTGACCGGCAGCCCGTTTGATTACCCCCTGTCGAGCCGGTTCGACGAGAACGACGCGATCATGGTCATGGATCGCGTGCAAATTCCTTGGGAGAATGTCTTCGCCTACGGTGATCCACAGAAGGTCAACGACTTCACGCCCATGTCCGGATGGCTGCCCCGGCTGACATTTCACGGTCTCACCCGGTTGTGCGTCAAGCTGGACTTCATTGCCGGGTGTGTGCTGAAAGCAGTAGAGATCACCGGGACCAACCAGTTTCGCGGTGTCCAGGCGCATGTGGGTGAGATTCTCGCATGGCGCAATCTGTTCTGGGGTCTGACCGAGGCCATGGCCCGCAATCCTGAGCCGTGGGTAGGCGATGCAGTTCTGCCGAACAACGACCAAGGCGCGGCCTATCGTGTTCTTGCGCCGCTGGCGTACCCACGCATCAAGGGCATCATCGAAAATCATGTCGCCAGCGGGCTGATCTACGTCAATTCCCATGCCGAGGACTGGAAGAGCACCGAAGTGCGGCCGCTGCTTGACCGCTACCTTCGTGGTTCCAACGGCGTAGAGGCCATGGACCGGGTGAAGCTGATGAAACTTCTGTGGGACTCCATGGGAACCGAGTTCGGCGGTCGACACGAACTCTACGAGCGGAACTACGCGGGCAACCAGGAAGACACCCGGATCCACCTGCTGAAGGGTGCGCAGGCCAAGGGAACAACCGACAAGCTGATGAGTTTTGTGGACGGATGCCTCGGTGAGTACGACATCAACGGATGGACCAGCGAGCACCTGATCAACCCAGGCAGCATGAGCAGCATTCCGAAGCTACAGTAAGCATCTCCCGCATTGCACGGGTCCGACAGTGCTGGAAGCGGCCCGGAGAGGCTCGCGGCACCAGGAGAAAAAGAAACACCCTGGTCCGAGGACCAGGGTGTTTCGCTGTCGCGGAACAGATGCGAACCATGTTCCGCGTCATCATGCGTGCCCTCGATTGGAATCGAACCAACCGACCTTCTGCTCCGGAGCAGGCTCTCTATCCCCTGAGCTACGAGGGCAGTCATGGGAGACCGACAACGGTGAGGAAATCGCCAACGAAACATTTCCGGACACCACAGCTGGAGGGAACCGGGCACTGTCCTGGATCCTGCGTCACAGTGTAGGAACCGTTCACAGGGTGCTGCTTTCCATCGAAGGAACAAACTCCTACGGCGCGAAACTCAGACACCAGGCTGCAGCTGCTGGCTTCCGTGCCACCGGAGCTCCGGCCACTGATTATCGGTTGGGCAGATATCTGAGCAAATCTGGTTGAATATGTCAAGTCTTTTTGGCCCCGGCCGGACGGGGTTGGCTGTGACAGGCTTGGATGGCCCCGGTAGGACGGGGTGGATTCTAACCATCGTCGCAACACCTGAGCATTTCAGGAGTTGCAATGGCAGTAGACAAGAAACGGCAGTTGAAGCCGGGCCCCGCGGGGAAAACGGCCGAGCGGGCGCACTATATTCGGCTCATGAAGCAAGGATTCAACAATTCTGAAGCCTGCAGGATCGTCGGAGTAGGGCGGAAGACCGGCTCGCACTGGCGCAACGGCCGCACGGTCCGGGATCCGGCGACGGGGCGGACACGCACCTACGCGGCAATCACCATGGTGCGGGAGCAGCCGGCGGTCATCTCCGCCCGGTACTTATCCGAGGAAGAGCGGATCACCATTGCCGACCGGCACCGCACCGGAGAGAGCCTGCGCTCGATAGCCGCCGGGCTGGGCAGAGCACCCTCCACCGTGAGCCGTGAACTGCGCCGGAACCGGAATCCGGCGGGACAATACCGCCCGCACTACGCCCAGAAGAAAGCCCGGACCCGCCGTCAGCGACCACGGCAGGGAAAGATCGCGGTGCTTCCTGAACTGAAGACCTACGTCCAGGCCATGCTGGACCGCTGGTGGAGTCCGGCCCTGATCTGCCGCCAGCTGAAGAAGGCCTTCCCGGGGCGCAAGGATCTGCACATCGTCCACGAAACGATCTACCAGGCCCTCTATATCCGCGGCCGCGGCGGTCTCTCCAGGGAACTCGTCAAATGCCTTCGCACCGGCCGGGACCGACGGAAACCCAACAGATCAATTGCCAGAAGAACCTCCCGGTTCGCCGGCGACGTGTTGATGATCGGCGACCGGCCGGACGAAGCCGGCGACCGTTCCGTTCCCGGAGCATGGGAAGGCGACCTGATCATGGGCACCCAGAACCGTTCCGCCATCGCCACGTTGGTCGAAAGGAGCACCCGCTACCTGCTCCTGGTACACATGCCCGGAATCAACCGTGCCGAGGACCTGCGCGACGGACTCATCAAGGCCTTCAATCAGCTGCCGCCTGCGTTGGGAACCTCGCTGACCTGGGACCAGGGCAGTGAGATGGCCAAGCACGCCGGATTCACCGCAGCCACCGGGATTCCGGTCTACTTCTGTGATCCCCACTCACCATGGCAACGCGGCACGAATGAAAACACCAATGGGCTGCTGCGCCAGTACTTCCCTAAATACTCTGACCTGTCCATTTACACTCCCCAGCACCTGGCAGATGTCGCCATTGGCCTCAACAACCGACCACGGAAAATACTTGACGACGACACCCCCGCCGAACGTTTCGCCAGACTCCTGAGCCTCCACCAGTGATGAGCGACCCGCTGCGACAATTGCTGCAATCCCCATGTGGACGACTCTGACTCGGAGTTGTAGGCTCCGACCATGTCAGCGACAGAGGGTCGCAGGCGGATGGCGCCGAGAATGACGCGCGGCGGCTTCCGTTTCTCGTTCTGGGTTTGCGTCGTCCTAACCCTGGGCAACTTGGTGAGCGCTCTGCTCGCGTTCGTTGGTCGGGGTGATTCGTTGGCCCTATTTCTGGCGGTGGGAGTGGTGGTTGTCGGCGTGATATTTCTCGCTTACCTGCTCCGCGTCCGCCGCAATGACGAGCCGTTCTGGGACGAGGAAGACGGCCGCCGGGCTGACTTCGACCGCAGAGGTAGGCAACTATAGATCACAGAGCGGGCGGCTCGCAGGATGTAGTTGATGTGGTGGGGTATCAACGCGACTGACGGAATAAGGGTTCTCCCGGCCGCTGCGGCTACCACTTTCTGATACGACGCCCCAGAGCATTTGCGCTGGGGCTTCCAAAATAGAGGCTCCCAAACACCCACGCCCAACTACCCAGTGTTGCGACGATGGTTAGAATCCACCCGGTTCTCTCTGGCCCCACTTCGTGACTCGCCGGGCAGCTTGTGACGGTTATATGTGGCCCCGCCTTCAATGTTGGATTCATCGGTGGATGGATGAGGCGGAAGGCTGGTCTGGATGGAGTCGAGGGTGGAGTTGTTCGCGCAAATCCGAAGGGAAGCCCGGGTCGAGGGCCTCTCGGTCCGTGCGCTGGCAGTCCGGCACGGGGTTCACCGAAGAACACTGCGGCAGGCTCTGGAATCAGCCGCCCCTCCGGAACGCAAACCGCGACAGGGGGTGTCCTGGCGGCTGGAGCCGTTCAAAGCGGTGATCGATGCCATGTTGGTCGAGGACACGACAGCGCCGCGGAAGCAGCGCCATACTGCCCGCAGGATCCTTGCCCGGCTCATCGAAGAATACGGAGCGAGGGAATTGTCGTATTCGACCGTGCGTGACTACGTGCGGCTCCGCCGGGCCCAGATCGATCTTGAAGCCGGCGCAGAGTGGAGGTATTCGTCCCGCAGGAACACGCCCCGGGCGCTGAGGCCGAGGTGGATTTCGGCGAAGTCTGGGTGGTGCTGAACGGGGTCAAGACGAAGTACCACCTGTTCGTCTTCCGGCTCTCTCACTCGGGTAAGGCCATCCATAGGATTTACCCGACCAGGCCCAGGAAGCTTTCCTGGAAGGCCACATCGAAGCGGTCCAGGTCCTCGGCGGCATCCCGGCCAAGCAGCGAACCGGGCCGGGGTGCCGCCGATGATGCCGTAGGAGACGGGTAGGCCCAGCTTTCCGGCACGGGCAGCGGAGGGGGCGCTGCCACCGATGCCGAGCCAGATCGGGAGCTGTCCGCGGACCGGGCGGGGAACCACCGCGAGGGGCTTCACCGGTGCTGAGGACATTCACGGAACTTCCGAGCCGTATCTGCCTGGTTGTCCCGGCGGCGGCGGCAATCACCGCCCCGGGGATGAGGCGGGCATGTCTGTCGTGTGGTGTTCGCCCACGCCGAAGTAGTCCAGCCCGGTCCGGCCTGCCAGGACAATCGCCTCGAAGAGGTCGCCAATCGCCTCCGCGGTCGAGCGAAAAATCCCGTCGGGATTGCGCTGTGTATCGCCGAAGCTGTAGACACCAAGTTCCATGATTGCCTTAGTCCTTTGATTCCGGGGCTACTTGCCGGCCAAGAGGCGTTCGACGCGGGGCTTGACCTCGGTGGCCAGCAGGATCAGGGATTCCAGAAAGTGCTCCTGGGGCAGGCCACCGATGTCCATCTGCAGGAAGTGGCGCATGTGCCCCATGTGGCCGTGCAGGTCCACGATGCGCTGGGCGATTTCGTCGGGGTCTCCGACGTAGTACGCGCCGGGGAACTCCGCCTGGGCCAAGAACTGGCGCTTGTCAGGGGCGGGCCAGCCGCGGAGTTTGCCCATTACGATGTTGAGGTTGTACCAGCCGGGGTAGAAGCGTTCCATGGCTTCCTTCTTGGTCGGGGCGATCAGCCCCAGGGCTGCGACGGAGACCTTGATATTCTCTCCGGTGTGCCCGGCCTGCTCCGCGGAAGCGCGGTAGAGGTCTGCCAGCGTGGCGAACCTGGCGGGGGCTCCGCCGATGATGCCGTAGGAGATGGGCAGGCCCAGCTTTCCGGCGCGGACCGAGGACGGGGCGCTGCCGCCGGTGGCCACCCAGACAGGCAGGGAGCCGTTGACCGGCCGTGGCACGACGGCCAGCTCGTCGAGTGAAGGCCGGACGGTCCCGGACCAGGTCACGTTTTCGGTCTTGCTGTTGTTGATGGTCATCAGCAGGTCCAGTTTTTCGGCGTAGAGCCGGTCGTAGTCGTTCAGGTCGTAGCCGAAGAGCGGGAACGTCTCCACCGAGGATCCGCGGCCGGCGGTGATTTCCACCCGGCCGCCGCCGGAGACGGCGTCGGCGATGGCGAACTGCTGGAACACCCGCACCGGGTCGTCGGTGCTGATGATGCTCGCGCCGCTGCCGAGCTTGATCTGCTTCGTTGCCGCCGCGGCGGCGGCGATCACGGTACCCGGCGATGACGCGGGCATGTCCAGGGTGTGGTGTTCGCCGACCCCGAAGTAATCCAGCCCGTTCTGGTCGGCCAGGACGATCGCCTCGAAGAGGTTGCGGATGGCCTCGGCGGTGGGCCGGAGGCTCCCGTCGGGGTTGCGTTGGGTGTCGCCGAAGCTGTAGGCGCCCAGTTCCATGATGTTCTCCTGTGTGCAGTGCTGTGTGGTTGTTGAATGCAGGGTTCAGGCGCGGGCGGGTTCGCGGTCCGCGGTCCGCGGCCAAGATGGAGCGCAGCTGGTCTGCGGTGTGGCTGCCGTTGAAAATCTCGGTGCCGGGCTGGAAGGCCCGTCCGGATTCGAGCGGACCCGCATCCACCGGATCATAGCCGAGGCGGTCGATGAAATCGGCCACGATGGCCTTCGCCTCGACGCTGGCGCCGGCCAGGGCCAGGGCGCGCCGGCCTTCGGCGCCCGGTTTTCGGCCGTCTTCTTCGAGGTCGTGGTAGCCGATGTGGTTTAGCGTCTTCACGATGTCCGAGCCGGAGAGGTAGGCCTGCACAATTTCGCTGCTCGACCTGACATCGTTCTCGAAGTCGTCGATCTCCCCGTCGACCGGCGCCCAATAGTTCATCGCGTCGATGACCGTCCGGCCGGCCAGAAGATCCGGGTCGAGGGTGCGGTGCTTGTGCAGGGGAACAGCCACGACGACGATGTCCGCCGCCGCCGCTTCGGCGGACGTGACGGCCACCGCGCCGGGGGTGATGATCTCCACCAGCAGAGCGATTTCGTCTGCCGGCTTGAGGTTGCGATCTTCACGTCGTAGCCGGCTTTGAGAGCCTGGCGAGCGACGGCGGTTCCGACCCTGCCGGCCCCGAGTATTCCAATCGTCCAGGCCTCTGCCGGCCGGTGCTGCGCATCGCTCATACTGCTGGTCCTCGCTGATCAATATATGTTGTGTAACAGACTATATTCCCCACAGAACATCTGCGCAACTTCACGCTTGAGGGTATAATGTGTTCATGACCGAAAGCACACAGACCCGCCCCGGGACCACGACGGCAGCCGTTCCGGGCGACCTGGGATGGCATCTGGCACTGGTGCTGCGCGGCTACCAGACCCGCTTCGAGGGCGCTGTCGCCGAGATGCCGGCCGGCATCCGCGGCTTCCAGGTGCTCTCCGCCGTCGTGCACAAAGATCCGCCGAACCAGCAGGCCCTCGGGGCACACCTGGTCATCGACAGGACCGTGCTGACCTACCTGCTCGATACCCTCGTGGACGCCGGCGTCGTCCAACGCATCCCGGATCCGGCAGACCGCAGGGCGCGGAAAATCATCGCTACAGCAGCCGGACGGCGGATGCTCGCCGCCTACGAGGATCGCGTCGCGGCAGCAGAGGCCGACCTCCTTGCTGGAATGGCAGAAGACGAAGCCCGGACCCTCGGCGCACTGATCAGTCAGCTGGCAAGGGCTGTTCACCGCGCCCAGCCCGGAACCAGCCCCTGCGAAGCGATGGACAATCTTGTCTAGGGCAGGCGCCTCCGCCATGCCGGGCGCATGGTCCCTTTGCTCGATGGCGGGATTGGCGTTCGCACCTCAAATCGAGCTTCTCCTGAGCCGCCGCTCGTAGTCGTTCGGATCCCGACATGACCGCGCGGCAGTCGGCCGCGTGGGCCTTCTGGTCGCATCGCTGCGGCGGCCGGGAGCGTGCCGTCGAGTGCGGGCATCCCCAGGCGGATGCGCCCGCTAAGGCCTAGGCGGACCCCCCCCCCAGCCCCCGCCTGCCAACTGGCTGGCCGGTCCCAAAAAACTGCCCGCGGACGCGGCTAACGAGTCGGTCGGGCCGGTGTCCGGTCTCAGTCAAGTTGGCAACACCGACCTGGGGTTTTGCCAGGTGCATTGAGACGGATCCGGGGCCAGCCGTCTCACTTGAGTTAGCAATTCCGTACTTGTCTCACGGACTGCGCCGGCCCTGCTGGTACTCTCACGGCCCGATTCTTGGCGGTGGGTGGTGCGGTCAGGGCTGCGTTCGCCACACTCCGCGCCGACAACGGCATCAGCGGACAGCAAAGCGTTGATCATGGTCTGCAGCAGATACCGCATCAGATCCGGGGACGCGTCGGTCAGGGCATCGCCGAACACGGTCGCGGGTCGACAATATGGGGAACGGTCATCGTGTTGATGCCTTTCGAGTGGGATGTGAGAGTTTCCTCGAAGGATCACACGGTGACCGCCTTCACGTCAGCAACGACGCCAGACAACCACCGTGGCGTTACACCACTATGCGGGTTGCAGATCGCCTGGATATCGAGCTCAAGGCCGTGGTGATCGGTGAAGGCCGTGAGGTCATGACACCGTCCTCCTCGATTTCGCACTGGCGGAGCCAATCCCCGTAAAGGTCCTGGCATCCTGGTCCGCCCGGACAAGCACATCGGCTGGCGCGCCCATTCCCTGGGTCAGGATCCAGAAGCGGCGCTCTCTGCTGTGCTCTCCGAAATGCTGAGCGTTAACAAGAAAGTTCTGGCCGCTTCGCAGAGGAAGCCGAAGCCGTTCTTGCACCCGCGGTTTTAGTCGCTGACTGTGACAGTCTTGGCGGCAGAGATGCAACGGGTGCGGAATCAGGCTCCCGCCGCCTGCTGCCGTGGCGGGAGGCCAGCTAAACACCCTCCAGCTGACACAGGTCCTGATCGACTCAGGAATTGCTGCCAGCTACGGCGACCACCAAAGCCGCGACCGCCGACAGCCGGGTTATGGGCATGCGATGCCAACACTTGAAGGGGTGGCTACGGCGCGATTAGGACCCAATAGATCCTAGTTACGGATAAATAGGTATTTATTTTTACGAATACCGGCTCTTAGGCTTGTTTCATGGCAGTGCGCCAGTAGACCTACTGAGAGGCCTCAATGGAGACGCGACATCTCAAGTACTTCATCGCCGTTGCGGAAGAACGGCATTTCGGCAAGGCGGCGGCCAGGCTGCATATGGCCCAGCCCCCGCTGTCCCAGCAGATCCGGCAGCTGGAGGAACAGCTGGGCACACCCCTCCTGGTTCGGACCACGCGGAAGGTGGAGCTAACACCGGCGGGGCAGGTCCTGCTGGACCGGGGGCGTGTGCTGCTGCAGGAGTTGGAAGTGCTCGAATCCGATGTGCGGCAGGTTGGCGACGGCGCCATCGGGGTGCTGCGTGTGGGCTTCACGGGCACGGCAACGTACCGCTTGATGCCACTCATCGTCCAGGCCGCGCGACGCAGCATGCCCGGACTCCGCATTACGGTTCAGGGCGAGATGCTGACGCCGCAGATGGAAGCTGCGCTTGAGGAGGGCAGGCTCGATGCGGCCGTTCTCCGCCCGCCCGTCCACTCGGGAGGCCTCGCCCTGAAGCTTTTGGAGCAGGACCAGCTGGTTGCAGCATTGCCGGCGGACTCCCCGTTTGCCGAGAAGGGGACCCTGGAGTTGGCTGCACTCTCGGAGGAAGGCTTCATCAGTTATCCCGGTTATTCTGCGGTCAACAGCATCTTTGTTGACGCCTGTCGGGGTGCCGGATTCCAGCCCAAGCTGGTCCAGGAGGCCAAGGAGACTTCCACCCTGCTCTCCCTTGTTGCCGCAGGCATGGGGATCGCGCTGGTTCCCATGACGTCGCGGATGTTCTCCTTTCAAGGTGTCGTTTTCCGTCCGTTGCGTAATCCGCCGCCGGTGGACCTGGCCGTGGCCTGGAGCAGGGGCAGCGAGACTCCACTTCTGGAAAGTTTTCTGGCACTTTTTGATTCCCTCCCCGGTTCCCACACCGCTTCAGAAGCCCAAGGACTGACTCCATGAAAATCGAACTCATCGAAGCGATCCCGTATGCCATCCCGTATGCGCGGCCGCTGAAGTTCGCCAGCGGCGAGGTGACCACCGCCGATCACGTCCTGATCCGGATCCACACTGACAACGGCATCATGGGCGTCGCGGACACTCCTCCCAGGCCCTACACCTACGGCGAGACCCAGGACTCGATCGTCTCGGTAGTCACCAAGATCTTCGCGCCGCAGCTGATCGGCCTGGACCCCTTGGACAGGTCCAAGGTCCAGCAGATCCTGCGCCGGACGGTTCATAACCCCACGGCCAAAGGCGCCCTTGACATCGCGCTGTGGGACATCATCGGTATCTCGCTCGGCACGCCCGTACATAAGCTTTTGGGCGGCTTCACGGACCGTATGCGGGTCTGCCACATGCTGGGATTCAAGCCTGCTGCGGAACTTCTCGAAGAGGCACTGCGCTTCCGGGAGACCTATGGCATCAACACGTTCAAGCTGAAGACAGGGCGCCGGCCGCTTTCCCTCGACGTCGAAGCGAGCCAGGTCCTGCGGGACGGCTTGGGCGCGGACACGGAAATCTACCTTGACGCAAACCGTGGCTGGACAGCCAACGAAGCCATGGAGGTCCTGCGCCGCACGGAAGGCCTGGGTCTTTCCATGCTGGAGGAGCCATGCGATGCCGGCGAAGCCATGGGTCGGCGCCGCCTGGTCCAGCACTCCACCATCCCGATTGTCGGGGACGAAAGCGTGCCAACCCTCGGCGACGTATCCCGGGAGTTGTTATCCGGCGGGAGCAACGCCATCTGCATCAAAACTGCACGCAGTGGCTTTACCGAAGCCCAGCAGATCCTTGGCCTCTGCGAGGGGATGGGCGTGGACGTAACCATGGGCAATCAGATCGACACCCAGGTGGGCAGCCTCGCCACAGTGACATTCGGCGCGGCGTTCGAGGCCAGCTCACGACGGGCGGGGGAGCTCTCCAATTTCCTGGACATGACGGACGATCTCCTGGCCGAGCCTTTGGAGATCACCGGGGGCACCATCCGGGTCCGTGAGGTGCCCGGCGTCGGCGCTGTAGTCGATGCTGAAAAATTGACAAAGTACCGGCAGGACTGACCGGACACAACCGGCTTCCTGCCCTGACAGCTTGGAGAAACCGATGCTTTATCTGGTTCGAATGGACGTCAACCTTCCGTTGGACATGTCTCAGGAGAGGGCCGACGCCGTCAAGTCGCAGGAGCGGAAGTACTCCCAGCAGCTGCAGCGTGACGGCCGTTGGGTGCATCTGTGGCGTGTTGTGGGAGAGTACTCCAACTACTCGGTGTTTGACGTGTCGGATAACGACGAACTGCATGAACTGCTGTCCGGCCTCCCGCTTTTTCCATACATGGATATGAAGGTCACTCCGCTGGCCAAGCACCCCTCCGCCGTTGATTAACCCGGGCCTGGATCCGCCACATTCATATCCAGAAGCTTTCAATGAGCCCGAAATAAGTATTTCCTCTCACCCATTTACAGCCCTACGGTTAAACCATTACCCCATGTGACGCGGGACACCGCGACAGTACAGAGATACCAAGTCCGGAAACGCACACAGATGTATCGACAAAGGAGTCAGCATGACCACCGAAACAGAGGCCACCGCCGCCGCTTCAGGCGCAGGCGCAACCGCCCGCTTCCGCGAGAACAAGCAGTTCGCAGCTAACACCAGCCAGGAGCGAGTGAGCACTCTGGCCAACCGTGTGATCAAGGCGATCAACGACACCGTCTTGGACGAAAAGGTCACGTACGACGAGTACAATGCGTTCAAGGCGTGGCTCATCAGGGTCGGCGAGGACGGCGAATGGCCGCTGTTCCTGGACGTCTGGGTGGAGCACTCGATTGTAGAGGTTGCCGAGGCCAACCGGCATGGCTCCAAGGGAGCCATCGAGGGTCCCTACTACATTCCTAACGCCCCTGTCCTGAACAATCCGGCCACGCTGCCCATGCGCGAAGACGAGCCCGGTACTCCGCTGCTCTTCCAGGGCCAGGTGCGCAACGTCGCCGGCGAGCCTCTCGCTGGCGCACTGATCGAGCTGTGGCACGCTGATGACGCGGGCTTCTACTCCCAGTTCGCACCAGGGCTGCCGGAATGGAACCTCCGCGGCTCGATCATTGCCGATGAACAGGGTAACTTCCAGATCAACACCATGCAGCCGGCCCCGTATCAGATCCCCACTGACGGCGCTTGCGGCGCCCTCATCGCGGCAGCGGGATGGCATGCCTGGCGTCCGGCCCACCTGCACTTCAAGGTCTCCGCCGCGGAACACCAGCTGATCACCACCCAGCTGTACTTCGAGGGCGGCGAGCACGTTTCCGACGACATCGCCTCGGCCGTCAAGCCCGAACTCGTCCTCGCCCCCACGGAGCGTGCGGACAGACAGGGCCGCGAAGTCACGTACGATTTCATCCTTGACCCGCAGGACTAACCTCCAAAACTAATATAGGACTGACCACTAGAACAGTGTTCGGGCGCCCAGCAGCGGCGCACGCCAAGCCGGCCGGGGCGGAGTATCCGCCACCTGCCTTCCCCTTAACGGCCCGCCCTGATGCCGCATTGCCAAAATCAGTCCCGAACGAAGGAGGCGTCGATGACTCAGAAAACAGTCACGGCCCCGATCGACACCCGCGAACTCCGCCACGCATTCGGAACATTCGCCACCGGAGTCACCGTCGTAACCTGCCGATCCGAGGACGGCGTGCCGCACGGCGCTACGGTGAATGCCTTCACCGCGGTGTCTCTTGATCCGCCGCTCGCCCAGGTGACGCTGACCCGCACCTCGCGTGCCGCCCGGTACTTGGAGGGTGCACCGTTTGCCATCAACATCCTCTCCCTGGAGCAGATGGATGTGGCCCTGCATTTCGCAGGGAAAGTCATGGACGAGGAGCCGGAATGGACCCTGGACGGAGACGTTCCGGTGCTGACGAGGAACGCGGCCACGCTGGAATGCCGGCCGTGGAACATCTACGACGGCGGCGACCACATCATCGTGGTCGGAGAGGTTATCGCCATGGAAATTACGAAGCGCGACCCGCTGCTGTTCTTCGGTGGTAAGTTCCGCCACGTCGGATCGTTAGTTGAGGGTGCGCCGTGGGACCACTCCGGAGACGCTCCCGAGTCCGGCTGGTTCGCCGGCGCCAAATCCTTCAAACCCCTCAACGCTTTCTAAACGATCTTGAGGCCCATAGCTCGCACCTATTTTCCCTGAAAGGGACGATCATGACTGAAATTATTGACCAACCGGGCACCGGACCGTCGGATTCCCCGACGCCATCGATGGGTGAGCGGACTACGCCGGCGAACCCGAAGATGCCGATGACGGGGGACGAGTACATCAACTCGCTCAAAGACGACCGTGAGGTCTGGATCTACGGGGAACGGGTCAAGGACGTCACCACCCACCCCGCCTTTCGGAACTCGATC
>NZ_JBFTIK010000034.1:0-22120 GCF_056394725.1 Arthrobacter sp. 10N418 | reverse complement strand
CGCCAGGCCCTACACCTCAGAGACCGAACGCGTTGCCGCCTTCGAGCCCTGGCTGCACCACTACAATCACAACCGAGGCCACACCTCACTCAAGGGTCAAACACCCGCTAGCCGCGTCACCAACCTCCGTGGGTAATACACCTAGGCGGCCGCTAGCGGCAGCAGGCCGCCAGGGGGCTCTGTGGCGCGTTCCCCGGGCTGTTCCGCGGCGCCCCCGCCGATCGCTAGGATGGTAGCTGCGCCGAGGTGACATAGGCGCGCAGTTTGCTGCGCCCGGACCGCCGTATCAGGACCCTGACAGACGCTCCCGGCAGGCACCCACAGCCAAAGGAATCCCCCATGTCACAGAAATCACTGACCCTCCCCGCATCTGGACAGGCGGCCGGCCGCGGCCGCCGCCTGCTGGAAATCGCCGGCGCCGCCGCCATCGCCGCCACATACGTCTTCCTGGTCCTCACCCAGCCCGCGGACATCGCCAACGGCCCGGCCAGCTTCTCGGCACTCGTAGCCCTCGGCGGGTTCCTCCTCGGCGCGGTCCTGCTCATCGTCGCCGTGCTGCCCGTCCTGCCCACCTCCACCCTGGTCCTCATCCCCGTTGCGCTGGTGCTCAACGTCGTCCTCGGCCAGCTCATGGGAACCACCGGACTCCCGTTCTACTTCGACTCCATCGGCACGGTCCTGATCGCCGTCCTCGCCGGACCGGCCACCGGCGCCGCCACCGGCGCGCTCAGCAGCATCGTCTGGTCCTTCTTCAACCCCACCGTCCTGCCCTTCGCGGCCGGCGCGGCCCTCATCGGCTTCCTGGCCGGCCTGGCCGCCCGGAGCGGCCTCTTCCGCCGCTTCTACCTGGCGCCGGTGGCCGGGTTCGTCACCGGCGTCCTCGCGGGCGTCGTCTCCGCCCCGATCGCCGCCTTCGTGTTCGGCGGAACCTCCGGCATCGGCACCGGCGCGATCGTCAGCGCCTTCCGGGCCATGGGGGACACCCTGCTCGCAGCCATCACCAAGCAGGCACTGATCTCGGACCCGATGGACAAGGCGATCGTCTTTGCCGTCGCCGCGCTCCTGGTCTACGCCCTGCCCCGCCGCACCACCTACCAGTTCCCGTTCGTGCGGCGGTTCCGGGTCCTCGCCGGCAAAGCGCCGGAACAGCCCAAGGCCCAGCCCGAAGCCTGAAGACCATGCCCCCGCGACTCCACCCGCTCACGGCGCTGACTGCGGCCGCCAGCGCTGCAGTCATCACGACGGCGGCTGCCAGCTGGCCGCTGTCCCTCGCCGTAGCCGCAGTCGCGGTTGCGCTTGCTGCGCGCGGCGGCGTCGCAGGGCGGGTGCTGACCGCAGCCGGAGTGATTCTGGCGCCCTTATGCTTCTCCCTCCTGGTGCTGCATGGGCTGTTCTTCCCGGAAGGCCACACCGTCCTGGCCCAGTGGGGCCCGGCCCGTGTCACCGCGGAGGGACTGGATTTCGCGCTGGACCTCGCCTCCCGCACCGCCGCGTGCGTGCTCGTGTTGCTGCTCTTTTCCTTCACCGTCAGCGTCGCGGACCTGGTTGCTGCCCTGGCCGCCCGCAGGGTGCCGCCACAGTTCGGGTTCGTCCTGGCGTCCACCCTGACCCTCGTGCCGGCCATCGCGGGCCGGCTGCACGGCATCCGGCAGGCCCAGGAGGCGCGCGGGCTGGTACTGCGCGGCGGCGTCCTCGCCAGGATCGGGGCCGTGCGGCTGCAGATGGTACCGCTGGTCCTGGGGCTCATCGAGGATGCAGGCAACCGGGCGCAAGCCCTCGACGCCCGGGGCTTCGGCAGCCCGGGCCCGCGCACGAGCTACCGCGACGTCCGTGATTCGTCCGCCCAGCGGCGCTTCCGCATAGCGGCGCTGCTGCTCGCCGCCGGGGCAGCCGTCGTCCGGCTGGCACTGTCCTGGCCCGCTGCGGGGTCGTCGTGAGTGCCACGACCCGGCCGGCGCTCATCGCGCAGATCGCCGGGTTCACCTTCCACGGGGATACCGTGGCCGCCCTGCACGGCGTCGGGCTGTCGGTTGCGCCGGGCAGCCTGACCGCCGTCCTGGGCGGATCCGGGAGCGGAAAATCCACGCTTGGGAAACTGCTGGCCGGCTGGCTCCGGGCCGGCCACGCGGGACAGCTCCGCGGCAGCCTGGAGCTCGACGGTACCCGCCTGGACTTCCGCGGCGTGCCGGAGGACCCCCGGATCAACTCCGCCGAATGGTCCCGCCGCGTGGCCTTCGTCCCGCAGGACGCGGCCGCGATGCTTTCCACGGTGCGCGCCACAGTCGCGGAGGAGCTGGCCTTCGGCCTGGAAAACCGCGCGACGCCACGGGTGGACATGCTCCGCGCCGTGGAGCGCACCGCCGCGCGGACGGGCCTGTCAGGGCTGCTGGACAGGGACCCGGCCACGCTCTCCGGGGGAGAGCTGCGGAGGCTCGCCCTGGGCTGCGCCGTCATTGCGGAACCGGACATGCTCATTCTGGACGAGCCGCTGGCATCACTGGACGCGGCGGGGGCCGCGCAGATTGAGGACCTGGTCCGCAGCCTCTGCGCCGCCGGAACCGGCGTGGTCCTGCTGAGCCAGGCGGCCGAGCGCCTGGCCGGTGAAGCGATGTACTGGACCGTGCTCGACGGCGGCACTGTCACCGCCGCGGGTGCGCCGGCGCTGCTGCTCGGCTCTGCTGAGCTGGAGCGTGCGGGGGTGCTCGGTGCCGGCGGTACAGGCACGGGTGTCGTGCGACCCGTTGGCGTCCGCGGAGTCCCGGGCTGCGGTCCCGCATCTGCCGCCGCTTCCCGCCCCGGGCCGGCATCGCTTGAATTGTGCGGGGTTGGGTTCGCGTACGGCCGGGGCCCGGGGCGGCGGGGGACCATGCCGCAGGAACGGATCCTGCGCGACGTGGACTTCGCTGTGTGCCCCGGCGAGATCGTCGCTGTAACGGGCCCCAACGGCGCCGGCAAATCCACCCTTCTGCGGCACTTCAACGGGCTGCTGCGCCCGTCCGAGGGAGACGTGCGGGTCTGCGGGCGCAGCATCGCCGGCGTGCCGGTGGGCACGGTCGCGGCCTCCATCGGCCTGCTCTTCCAGCACCCCCGGGACCAGCTCTTCGAACGGACCGTCCTGCGCGAAGCCTCGTTCGGGCTCCGGCAGCAGTTCGGGAAGGCCGACGCCGAGGGCCGGGCCCGGGAGGCGCTGGCGGCCGTCGGCCTTTCCGTGGCTGACGAAACCAGCCACCCGGCCGAACTGCCCGCCTCACAGCAGCGGCTGCTCGCCTTGGCCTCGGTCCTGGCCCGCGACCCGGCCGTGCTGGCCCTGGACGAGCCCACCGTCGGGCTGGACCGGAACGGACTCGAACGGCTGGGTCGGGCCGTTCACGCAGCGGCGGCGCGGGGCACCGCCGTCGTCATGGTCACCCACGATCTCGCCTACGCCCGGGCCACCGCGCACCGGATCCTCGAGCTCGACGGCGGCCGGCTCCGCGAGGCCTGAACCGCAGCCGCTGCCGCTCCGCGGCGTCCTTGCAGACGAAAACGCCGCCGCCCGGCTGCTGCAGACGTGCAGTGCGGACGGCGGCGCCAAGTGGAGAGCCCGGGGCCGGCGAAGCCGGGGCCAGCCCGGCCCTAGGCCGGAGCCGAGGCTACGCCGGGTGCCAGGAACTTCCTGCCGTTGACCCGCTCCGAGGCGCCCACCCGGTCCAGATACGGGGTGATGCCGCCGAGGAACATCGGCCAGCCGGCGCCCAGGATCATGCAGAGGTCGATATCCTCCGGACCAGCCACCACGCCCTCCTCGAGCATGAGCCCGATTTCCTCGGCCAGCGCATCCTGGGTGCGGCGCAGGACCTCCCCGCCGGTGGAGGGGGTGTTGCCGAAGGACATGAGCGCGAGGGTCCCGGCGGGGATGAATGGCTTGCCGTCCGGACCCAGCGCCTGGGCCCCGTTCTCTATGGCCCAGATGGACTTCACGCCGTTGTCGATGAGGTTCTGCAGGTTCTCCGAGACACTGAAACGGTCCCCGAACGCGGCGTGCAGGGACTCCTGGACGTGCTGCGCCACCGGCAGCCCCACCATCGCCCCGAGCACGAAAGGAGTCATCGGCAGGCCCATGGGCCGCAGCGCGTTGTCCGCCACGTCGGCGGGCGTTCCTTCGTCGAAGGCCGCGGTGACTTCACCCATGAGGCGCAGCAGGACACGGTTGACCACGAACGCGGCGGCGTCCTTGACCAGCACGGCGGACTTCTTGAGTCCCTTGGCGAGCTCGAACGCGGTGGCCAGCACGGCGTCGTCGGTTTTCGGGGCCCGGACGATCTCCAGCAGGGGCATGACGGCCACCGGGTTGAAGAAGTGGAAGCCCACCAGCCGCTCCGGGTGCTCCAGGTCCTCCGCCATGGCGGTGATGGACAGCGAGGACGTGTTGGTGGCCAGGACGCACTCGGCCGACACAATCGCCTCGACCTCCTTGAAGACCTGCTTCTTGACGTTGAGCTCTTCGAAGACGGCTTCGATCACGAAGTCGGCATCAGCGAACGCCTCCTTGGAGACCGATCCGCTGACCAGTGCCTTGGTCCGGTTGGCGGCGTCCGGGCTGATCCGCTTCTTCGCCAGGAGCTTGTCCACCTCGGCCTGGACGTAGCCGACGCCCTTGTCCACCCGGGCCTGGTCGATGTCGGTCATGACGACCGGCACCTTGAGCTGGCGGGCGAAGAGGAGCGCGAGCTGGCTCGCCATCAGGCCGGCGCCGACGACGCCGATTTTCGTCACCGGGCGCGCGAGCTTGCGGTCCGGAGCGCCGGCGGGACGTTTGGCCCGGCGCTGCACGAGGTCCAGGAACGCGTAGACGGTCGACCGGAACTCCTCTGTCTGCATGAGGTCCGCCAGGGTCTCGCACTCGAGCTCGGCCGACTGGGCCTGGGTCAGGGTGCGGTTGGCCTCCAGGACATCCAGGACCTTGGCCGGCGCGGGGGAGGCGTTGGAGGTCTTGGTCTCCACGAACGCGCGCCCTGCCGCGATTGCGGCCGCCCAGCGGGCGGCAACCTCAGGATCGGCCGGGTCGACGGCGTTGGTCCGCTCCGGTGCCACTGCACCGGCGATCACCTGGGCGGCCCAGGCGACGGACTGCTCCACGAAGTCGGCCGGCTCGAACATGGCATCTGCCACGCCCAGCTGGTAGGCCTGCGGCCCGGTGAGGGTGCGGTTGTTGCTCAGCGGGTTCTCGATCATGACCTTGAGGGCGTTCTCCGGCCCGATGAGCCGCGGCAGGATGTAGACCCCGCCCCAGCCCGGGATGAGCCCGATGAACGCCTCCGGCAGGGCCAGCGCGCCGGCGCCGGTCGACACCGTACGGTAGGTGGACTGGAGGGCGATCTCGAGGCCGCCACCTAGGGCAAGGCCGTTGATGAAGGCGAAGCTGGGCACGCCGAGGTTGGCCAGGGTGGCGTAGACCTCGTGGCCGAGCTGGGCCATCCAGAGGCCCTGCTCGCGGCCGCTGACGGACTTGACCGTGGAAAGGTCCGCGCCGGCGACGAGGAAGTACGGTTTGCCGGTGACGCCGACGCCGACGATCTCGCCGCGCGCGGCACGCTCCTTCAGCCCTTCCAGGACGGTGCCGAGCTCGACCAGTGTGTTGGGTCCGAGCGTGGTCGGCTTGGAGTGGTCCAGGCCGTTGTCCAACGTGATCAGCGCAAAGGTGCCGGGGCTGTCTTTGCCGCCCACCGCGGGAAGCTGGATGTCCTGGACATAGGAGTGGGTGATGGTCTCGTTCGGGAAGAGATCGGCAAGCTTGCGGAAATCGGCGGCGCTCATGCTGCGGCTCCAGTCTCGGTGGTGGCGGAATCGGTGCTGTCTGCGGCTGACGTGGCTGTGTCAGCCAGGGCAGTGCCGTAATCCGTGTGGTGCGGGTTCTCCCAGATCACGGTGGCGCCCATGCCCAGGCCGATGCACATGGTGGTCACTCCGTAGCGCACGAACGGGTCCTCCTCGAACTGCCGGGCGAGCTGGTTCATCAGCCGGACGCCAGAGGAGGCAAGCGGGTGTCCGACGGCGATCGCCCCGCCGTAGCGGTTGACCCGGGGGTCGTCGTCGGCGATTCCGAAGTGGTCCAGGAAGCTGAGCACCTGGACGGCGAAGGCTTCATTGATCTCGAAGAGCCCGATGTCCGCGATGCCGAGTCCGGCGTTCTTGAGGGCCTTCTCCGTGGCGGGGACGGGCCCGATGCCCATGAGTTCGGGTTCCACGCCGGCGAACGCGTAGCTGACCAGGCGCATCCTGACCGGCAGGCCGAGCTCCTCGGCGGCATCGGCGGAGGCCAGGAGGGCGGCCGTGGCGCCGTCGTTCAGGCCTGCGGCGTTCCCCGCGGTGACGCGGCCGTGGGCCCGGAACGGTGTGCGCAGCGCTGCGAGGTCTTCAACCGAGGTTCCCGGGCG
Source organism: Arthrobacter sp. 10N418 (assembly GCF_056394725.1). Lineage (NCBI taxonomy): Bacteria > Bacillati > Actinomycetota > Actinomycetes > Micrococcales > Micrococcaceae > Arthrobacter > Arthrobacter sp. 10N418. The sequence continues at coordinate 15,704 of NZ_JBFTIK010000034.1, read as the reverse complement.
CGGCGGCTCGTCCACGGTGTTGACGGTCCAGCCCTGGCCGGGCTTCATGGTCGCGACGGGCACGAGGTCGGGCTGGATCTGTCCCTTGCCGTAGGCGGCCGCGAGCTTGTCCTGGGAGGCGACGGCGTACGCGTCGGTGCGGTCCTTGGTGATGGCGGGGAAACGGTCGTGCAGGTTCTCTGCGGTGTTGCCCATGTTCAGGGCGGCGGGATCGACGATGCGTTCTGACATGAAGCGCGGATTCGGGTCGGCGCCTGCGCCCATCGGGTGGTTGCCCATGTGTTCCACGCCGCCGGCGATCACGACGTCGTAGGCGCCGAAGCCGATACCGCTCGCCGTCGTGGTCACGGCGGTCATGGCGCCGGCGCACATGCGGTCGATCGCGAAGCCGGGCACGGTCCGGGGGAGTCCGGCGAGCAGGGCAGCGGTGCGGCCGATGGTCAGGCCCTGGTCGCCGGTCTGGGTCGTGGCCGCGATGGCGACCTCGTCGATCCGTTCGGCAGGCAGGGACGGGTTGCGGCGCATCAGTTCGCGGATGCACTTGACCACGAGGTCATCGGCACGGGTTCCGGCGTAGATTCCCTTTTCGCCGGCGCGGCCGAACGGGGTGCGGACGCCGTCGACAAAGACGACGTCGCGGATGGTGCGGGGGCTCGCGCTGCCGTTTCTTCCGCTGCTGCGGGGTTCGCTCACGTGTTACTCCTCATTGAGACATGGGTGCCGGATACCGTCCCGGTGGCAGGAACAGCCAGGGGGTACAGGGAATCCGGGCGACATCATGCATCATGTTACTCGTCGGTAACATAGCTGGCAAGGAATGGGAGCAGGTGCGCGGAGAGGGCGCGGCGGCCAGGGGTCCAGGGACCCGCGGATTATAGGGCGGAACCCGACGCCGTTTCCACGGCGGCCTTGCGTTCATTGACCGGCAGCGGCGCCGGGTTGAGGAAGGCTCCGGCGATCAGCGGTGCGGTGATTTCGATCTGCCACTGCCGTGCCCCCAGGTTCGCCAGCTCCTCCGCCACGCCTTCCTCGCTCAGTTCCGCCGGCGGACGCCATGCCACGCGGCGGAGAAAGTCCGGGGTCAGCAGGTTCTCGACCGGAAGGTTCAGTTCCTCGGCCCGTGCCTGGAGCTTGGGCCGGGCCGTCGCGAGCCGGGCGGCGGCTTCCGGATCCCGGTCGGCCCAGACCCGCGGGGGCGGGGGCGCGTTGGTGGCCAGGTGCAGGGGAGGGAGTTCCTCCAGCGCCCGCGCGGTGCTGATGCAGCGCAGCCAGCGCGGGGCCTCGCGCTGGGCAGCCCGGCCGTGGAAGCCCTTGGTGGCCAGGAGCTGGGGAACGGTGGCCGGCATGGCCTTGGCGGCGGCCACGAGGGCCGAGTCCGGGATCAGCCGGCCCGGTGCGACGTCGCGCTTTTGTGCCAGCGAGTCGCGTTCCAGCCAGAGCTCACGGACGGCGGCCAGCTGGCGGCGGTCCCGGATCTGGTGGAGTCCGGAGGTCTTGCGCCAGGGGTCGACCCTGGGCGGGGCCTGTCCTGCTTCAAGGATCGCGGCGAATTCCTGCTCTGCGAAGTCGAGTTTGCCGTCGGCGACGAGGAGTTCGATGAGTTCCTCGCGCAGCTCGGTGAGGACCTCGACGTCGAGTGCGGCGTAGCGGAGCCAGGGCTCCGGCAGCGGGCGGGTGGACCAGTCGGCGGCGGAATGTTCCTTGGCGAGGCCGAAGCCCAGGAGCTGTTCGATGACGGCGGCGAGGCCCACCCGGGGGAGCCCTGCCAGCCGCGCGGCGAGTTCGGTGTCAAAGAGTTTGTCGGGCCACATGCCGAGTTCGGACAGGCAGGGAAGGTCCTGGCTGGCGGCGTGGAGGATCCATTCGACCCCGCGCAGGGCGTCGTTGATGATCCGCAGGTCGCCGAAGGGCTCGGGGTCGATCAGCCAGGTTCCGGAGCCTTCGCGCCGGATCTGGACGAGGAAGGCGCGCTGGCCGTAGCGGAATCCGGAGGCACGTTCAGCGTCCACTCCCGCCGGGCCGCGGCCTGCGGCGAGGGCCGCGGCGCAGCGTTCCAGGCCCGCGGGCGTCTCAATGACAAGCGGCACTCCGTCGCGGGGGGCGTCGAGGTCAATGACCTCGGGGACCAGGCTGTCGAAGCCTTCCACCGTGATGTGGGCTGTGGTGTCCGCGGCGTCTGTCGTACTTTCAACGCCGCCGGCGGCGGTGATTTCCGGATTTTGAGGGGTCATGATCTCTCCAGTTTACCGACAACGTGGCGTATAAGGCCGCGACGCGGGCTGAAACGGCGTGATCGCGCGTGTCATCGGGGGCGCCGGGGGAGCGCGGACACGCCCTCAGGCAGCGGCGGCAGGCCGGCGAACGTGCAGACCATGTCCGACCACGCTTCCAGGTGCGTGGTGATGTCCGGAGTGGCGGGGGTCCACGACGCCCGGAGTTCAATGTCGATCGAGTCCGGCCTGTCGGAGAGCGTTCCGAAGCTTTCGGACAGCACCCGGGTGGCCGTTCCGCCGGCCGAGCGGTAGGGCGCCTGGTGGTTCTCGAGGGCTTCGACGAGCCACGCCCAGGCGACGGAGCCGAGGAGTTCATCGTTGCCCATTTCGGGTTCGAGCTGGGCACGGATGTAGGTGACGATCCTGAACTCCCCGTCCCACACCGCGGATCCGTCGGGGTCGTGGAGGAGGATGAAGCGGCCGGTGGCCAGCTCGACGTCGTCGTTGCCGGAAGCGCGTTCAAAGGCGGCGGTGGCCGGCCCGTGGATCATGGCGGTTTCGGCGGCGCCGCCGGATCCGATGACCTCTGCCCCCAGGGCGACGGCGAAACGTGCGAGCCGGGAGGGGGCCGGAATCTCCTCAAGGTGCAGTTCGCTGCGGCATCGTGCGTTTCGAAGGGTTCCCAGGGCGAACAGAAAGTCTGCGGGAACCTGGTCGAGTGAGCTCACAATGGCAGGTTATGCAACAGCCGGTCCCCGGCACGGCAGGCTCGCCGCCGGGCCGGGGATGACGTGCAGGACTCAGACGGCAGCGAGTTCGCGCTTGATGGCCGCAATGAAGGAGTCAACGTCTTGCTCTGTGGTGTCAAAGGAGCACATCCAGCGGACTTCGCGGGCCGCCTCGTTCCAGTCGTAGAAGCGGAAGGACGTGCGCAGGCGGTCTGCCACGCCGGCGGGCAGCACGGCGAAGACGCCGTTGGATTCCGTCTTCTGGCTCAGTTCGACGCCGGGGATCGACTCGACACCGGCGCGCAGCCGGGCGGCCATGGCATTGGCATGCGCGGCCGAGCGCAGCCACAGATCGCCTTCGAGCAAGGCGATGAACTGGGCCGACATGAAGCGCATCTTGGAGGCGAGCTGCATGTTCATCTTGCGCAGGTAGACCAGGCCGTGGGCGGCTTCCGGGTTGAGAGCGACGACGACCTCGCCGAACAGCAGGCCGTTCTTGGTGCCGCCGAAGGAGAGGATGTCCACGCCGGCGTCGCGGGTGAAGGCCCGCAGCGGAAGGTTAAGGTGTGCGGCGGCGTTGGACAGCCGGGCACCGTCCATGTGCAGTTTCATGCCCTTGGAATGGACGTGCTCCGCGATGGCCCGGACTTCCTCCGGCGTGTAGCACGTGCCGAGCTCCGTGGTCTGGGTGATGGACACGGCAAGCGGCTGGGCCCGGTGTTCGTCGCCCCAGCCCCAGGCTTCGCGGTCGATGAGCTCGGGCGTGAGCTTGCCGTCCGTCGTGGGGACCTGGAGGAGTTTGATGCCGCCGATCCGTTCCGGTGCGCCGTTCTCGTCCATGTTGATGTGCGCCGTGGAAGCACAGATGACCGCACCCCAGCGGGGCAGCAGGGACTGGAGGGACAGGACGTTAGCGCCCGTGCCGTTGAAGACGGGGAAGCATTCGATCCCGGCGCCGAAGTGCTCTTCCATGAGCTGCTGCAGCCGCGCGGTGTAGTCATCCTCGCCGTAAGAGACCTGGTGGCCTTCATTGGCGGCGGCGAGGGCCGCCAGTACTTCGGGGTGGACGCCCGAGTAGTTGTCCGAGGCGAACCCGCGGACCGATGGATCGTGGAGCCGCACCGCAGTGCTGGCAGGGGCAGTTTCAACTGTGCTTGTCATCGCTTTACTCACGCTTTCAGTCTAAGGAGATCCGGGCTCATCGGCTAAGCAGCAGCCGCTGGCCGTTCAGTTCTGCCGCGGAGGAGGTGAAGAGCCCGACGGCGGCGGCGGCCAGGTCGTCCACGTCGGTGAACCCGGGGAACGCGCGTTCGGGGGACCTGGTGCGCATCGTCGCGTCCACGAGGGCCTTCACCACGAGGATGGCCGCGGCGCTCCGCTGCGCCACCGGGGCGTCCTTGTGGCCGCACTGGGCCCGGTGGAAGCCGTCTGCGACCGCCAGGGTCCAGGCTTCGGCGGCGGCCTTGGCCGCCACATAGCTGGCACCTCCCGCCGTCGGTTTGCCGACGGCTGTGGAGGAGACCATGGCAAAGCGTCCTGTGCCGGAGGCTGCGAGGTCATCGAAGAATACCCGGGTGACGTTGCGCAGGGTGGTGATGGCGCTCCGCTCCAGGAAGTCCCAGTCCTCGTCGCTCTGGTCGGTGATGCCCTTCGCGCCGCGCCAGCCGCCCACGAGGTGGATGACGCCGTCGACGCTTCCGGCTCTTTCGGCCAGATCCGCGCGAAGGGCGCGGACGCTCTCCAGGTCCGCGAGGTCGCAGGTGAGCGGCGTGACGCCGGGACCGGCTTCGGCGGCGGCCGCTTCGATACGTGGCCCGTCCGAGCCGACGGTGAAGACCGTGTGGCCAGCCTCGCGGAGGGCGCGGGCGGCAGCGATCCCGGAAGGGCCGCTGCCGCCTGCCACCACGACGTTCAGGGTGCGTCCGGCGCTCATCCGGCGTTCATGGCCCGGGTGGAGCTGGCAGTATCGGACGTGCCGGTGATGCCGGCCGTGGACTCAATGACGGGGCGCATCTTCTTTTCCAGGGCCTCGTAGAACATCGAGAGCGGGAATTCGTCGTCGAGGACCTGGTCCGTGAGGCCGCGCGGCGGGCCGGCCAGCGGCAGCGCATCCGGACCCTTGGCCCAAACAGAGGCAGGGTTGGGCGTGACCGTGCCGGAGATCAGTTCATAGGCGGCCAGCCAGTGGGCCATCTTGGGGCGGTCGATCGAGCGCCAGTAGAGTTCCTCGATCCGCGCACCGAGTGCAACCACGACGTCGGCAACTTCGTCCCAGTCGATGCTGAGCTTGCTGTCGGTCCAGTGCAGGACGTGGTGCTGGTGCATCCACGCGAAGAGCAGCTGGCCGCCGAGGCCGTCGTAGTTGCGGACCCGGTTGCCGGTGATCGCGAAGCGGAAGATGCGGTCGAAGATGACGGCGTACTGGACAAGTTTGGCGTGCCGGCGGGCGTCCGGGTCAGCGTCCTCGTCCTTCTCGATCTTCACCGACTCGCGGAAGGCGGTCAGGTCGCAGCGCAGTTCCTCAAGCGAGTAAAGGAAGAACGGCATGCGCTGCTTGATCATGAAGGGATCGAACGGCAGGTCGCCGCGCATGTGCGTGCGGTCGTGGATCAGGTCCCACATGACGAACGTTTCCTGCGTCAGCTCCTGGTCCTCGAGCAGCGCGGCTGCGTCCTCGGGCAGCTGCAGGGACGTGATGTCCGCGGCGGCGCGGAGCACGCGGCGGAAACGGGCCGCCTCGCGGTCGGCGAAGATCGCGCCCCACGTAAACGTCGGGGTTTCCCGGACGGCGACGGTTTCAGGGAAGAGGACGGCGGAGTTGGTGTTGTACCCCGGAGTGAAGTCGAGGAAGCGGATCGGGACGAACAGTTTGTTGGAGTATTCGTCTTCTTCCAGTCCGGCGACGAACTCGGGCCAGATGACCTCGATCAGGACAGCCTCGACGTGGCGGTTGCTGCTGCCGTTCTGGGTGTACATCGGGAACACTACGACGTGCTGAAGCCCGTTGACCCGGTGCTGCTGCGGCTGGAAAGCCTGCAGGGAATCCAGGAAGTCCGGGACGCCGAAGCCGCTATCGGCCCAGCGGCCGAAGTCGGTGACAAGCAGCTCCAGGTAGCGGGCGTCGTGCGGGAAGGACGGGGCCAGGGCGGTGACCGCTGCGGTGATGGTTCCGACGTGGCCAGCCGCGGCTTCGTGGGCTGCGGCATCCGGCACGGATCCGTCCTGGCTCTGGAGTGCCTGGAGGGCGGTGGCTGCGGCCTTGAGGCGCAGCCATTCCTGGTTGCCGGCCGTGATCGGGGCGGGGGCGGTGAGAGCGGTCGTGGTCATCGTCGACGGTCGCCTTTCTGGTTGCTTGGAACGTCTTTCCCGAGCGTAGCAAGCAATCAGAACCTCTAATGCAAAATCAGGCCGAGCATAAGAAACTCTGTGGCAAATGGGGCCGGCAGCCTGCCCCAGGTACAGCGGGGGCAGGGCTGCCGAATCCCGGCGTGGAGCGGGGCCGAAGGTCCGGCCCCTGGTGTGTGCTGCCTACGGGCGGGTCTCGTCCGCCGGGACCAGCTTCAGGGACACCGAGTTGATGCAGAAGCGCTGATCCGTGGGAGTGCCGTACCCCTCGCCGCCGAAGACATGGCCCAAATGGGAATCGCACGTAGCGCAGCGGACCTCGACGCGCTCCATGCCGAGCGTGCGGTCGTGGATGTAGCGGACGGTTCCATCCGCGAGCGGAGCCCAGAAGGACGGCCAGCCGCAGTGCGAATCGAACTTCTCCTTGCTCGTGAACAGTTCGGTGCCGCAGGCCCGGCACTGGTATACGCCCGCAGTATGGGAGTCCCAGTACTCGCCGGTGTACGGCCGCTCGGTGCCGGCCTGCCGGAGCACCCGGTACTCCTCCGGGGTGAGCTCCTGGCGCCACTGCTCGTCGGTCTTCGCCGCGGCTGTCTTGTCCGCGACTGTCTTGTCTGTGGCTGACGTCTCCGCGGCAGTCCGGTCCGCGGGCGGTGACGCCGGAGCGACAGGGCCGGCGGCGGGCGACGGGGCAACGGATGTGTTCTCTGACCTCTTGCTGAAGATGCTCATAGCCTCAATAACGCTCAGGAGTCGCCGATAAATCCCGAACCGGCGTACAAGTGCAGCACGGGCACGCCGAGCCGGTCCTGGGCCTTGTTGGCCCAGTCGGTGTGGAACGTGTCGGCCAGGGCGTGGGGACGGGTGATCACGACAGCCTGTCCGGCGCCGAGTTCTTTGACTTTGGCGACGAGGCCCTCAACGGCTCCGCCTTGGACCACTTCGCCGGTGACCCCGCCGCCGATTCCGCCCAAGGCCGCGAGCGAGGAGGCCAGGGTCTCGGCGGCTGCCGCCCGTTCAGCGGCGGGACTGTGCGCCTGGGCCGTGAGTTCACGGAAGGCCTTTGCGATCTCCAGCATGGAGAGGCTTTCCAGGAAGTCCACCACCAGGTGACGCTCGGTGTTGCCGGGGACCAGGACCATCAGGGGGGCATCACCGCCGGCAACCAGGGTTTCAATGTTGACGCGGTCATCCGCACCTAGGGGCTCTTCTGTCAAGATGACGATTGGATCACTCATGACCCCAGCCTAGTCGTGCACTTCCGGCCCCGCACTGTTGTGTCCGCGCGGGAAATCCCCGTGTCCGCTCCGGCGGCGGCAGGCCGTTGAACAGGCAGGATGCCTGCCTTGGCTGGGACTTCAGTCAGAATGGTGGCATGGCATCATCCCTGCGCCTCCTGGCAGACCCGCAACGGACCCCGGCCGCCCGTGGAGCCTCTCCCGGCGCGGAGGGCGCCGAGGCCATCGTGCCCGGAAGCGCCAGGTGGGCCGTCGGCGGCATCATTGGCGGCAGCGCCGCAGCGGGCCTGCTCGCGGCCGGTTCCTCGGCGCTCGCGCTCTATTTTGCCCGCCGCGTCATCACCCCGGCCCGGGTCCGCGAGCAGGACCAGGAGGTCCTGGCCGTGATTCGTGCCGGGCGGGGCCTGCAGGTCATCCTCGCGGCCACGCCCGATGCGACCGTGGACGGCGTCTACGGGCTCTTCTTCGATGGCGGCCGCGGCCACGCCCGGATCGGCCGTATCCTGTCCTACTCTCCGGCCGAACGCACCGTGCTGCGCGAAGTCGAGGCCGTCTACAGCGGCGATCTCTCGACCGCGCGGCGCGGATCCTGGAGTGGTGCCGCCTATCCGGATCCCGCCGCGATCGGCCTTGCCGCGGAGGAGGTCCTCGTACCGGTCGACGGCGGCACTGCGCCGGCGTGGCTGATCAGGGCTGCGCCGGCCTCGGACGTCTGGGCCATCATGGTGCACGGACGCGGAGCCACGAGGCAGGAAGGCCTCAGGGCTGTCCGCACGGTCCGGGACCTGGGCATGTCCTCTCTCCTGATTTCCTACCGCAACGACGGCCTGGCGCCCTCGGCCCAGGACGGACGTTACGGGCTCGGCTCCACTGAATGGCGCGACGTTGAGGCTGCCATCAGTTACGCCCTTGCGCAGGGCGCGCGCGAAGTGGTGTTGTTCGGCTGGTCCATGGGCGGGGCGATCTGCCTCCAGACCGCAGACCTGTCGCGGCACCACCACCTGATCCGGGCGATGGTGCTGGACGCACCCGTGATCAACTGGGTCAACGTGCTGGCGCACCATGCCGAGCTGAACCGGATTCCTTCAGCCGTGGGCCGCTACGGCCAGCTGATGCTCGGCCATCCCCTCGGCCGGCGGCTGACGGGCCTGGCCGCCCCGGTCGACCTGAAAGCGATGGACTGGGTATCCCGTGCAGTGGAGCTCAGGACGCCGACCCTGATCCTGCACAGCGTTGACGACGAATACGTTCCCTACGGTCCCTCTGCGGCCCTGGCGGAGAAGAACCCGGACATGGTCACGTTCGAACCTTTCAGCACCGCCCGGCACACGAAGGAATGGAATGTCGATCCGGAACGCTGGGAGCGGCTGGTCACTGCCTGGCTGCGGCAGCAACTGGCCCCGCGCCCGAACCCCGGACAGCCGCATCCGGCGACGTGAGCTGCGCCGGAGCGGCACGCCGGCGATCTTTGGCGCTAACACCGGCGTGGGGCCTTGGTGGTGTCAGTGCCTGCCGGTGCCGATCGGCGCCGTGCGCGCGTCCGTTAGACGGATCAGCTCCGACGGGTCCAGCTCAATATCCAGTCCGCGGCGTCCGCCGGAGATGAGGATCGTCTCCAGTTCCAGGGCGCTGTCGTCGATGACAGTGGGGGAGGACTGGCGCTGGCCGAGAGGGGAGATGCCGCCGAGGACATAGCCGGTCCGGCGCTCCGCCGACGCCGGGTCCGCCATCGCCGCCCTCTTGCCGCCGAGGGCCGCGGCCATCGCTTTGAGGTCCAGGTTTCCGCTCACCGGTACGACGCCGACGGCGAGCCGGCCGTCGACGTCGACCATCAAGGTCTTGAACACCCTGGCCGGATCGATGCCGAGCACATCAGCGGCTTCCATGCCGTAGCTGGCGGCCGCCGGATCATGGGCGTACGGGTGCGCGACAAAAGGAACCCCGGCGGCCGCGAGTGCCGCGGTGGCCGGAGTCCCCTGGGACGGAAGTTTGCGGGCCACAGTGGATGTCCGTGGGGGTCAGGACTGCGGGGCCGCGGAGTCCGCGCGGGCCATCGCGGCCACTTTGCGCTTGATCCGGCCCAGCATCGCCGTCATGCCGCGCATGCGCAGGGGCGTGATGGCCCGGGTGAGGCCGAGCAGTTCCGGCATGTCGTCAGGAACCGCCAGGATCTCCGCGGCACTGAGCCCGTCGAGTCCTTCATGGAGCACACCGGCGAAGCCGCGGGTGGTCGGGGCCTCTTGCGGCGCTTTGAAAAAGAGCCGCACCCGGGCAGGCGCACCGTCGTCGGGTTCCTCGGTCTCGATGGTGAGGAACAGCGGCGTCTGGCATTCGACCACCTGCTCCATTAGCTCCGGGTGGTCCTTGAACCGTTCCGGAAGCTCCGGTAGTCCGCGCGAGAACTCAAGGAGCAGCTGCAGCCGATCGGATTCGGTCAGGGCCTGGAAGTCGTCAACGATGTCCGCCAGCGCGGCGGGGAGGGCAGAAGTATTCATCCCTCCCAGCTTACGCACGGCAGGCGTTTGTGTCCCGATCGGTTCCGTCCCCGGCCGCACAGGACCGCCCCCTGCCCTATCTGGCCGCAGGGACGGTGCCGCGCTCGGCGCCCTTGACGATGGGAACGCGAACGGCGTTGCCCCACTCGGTCCACGAGCCGTCGTAGTTTCGGACGGAGTCGAAGCCCAGGAGGTACTTCAGGGCGAACCAGGTGTGGCTGGATCGTTCGCCGATGCGGCAGTAGGCCACGACGTCGTCGCCGCTCTTGAGTCCAGCCTCACCCAGGTACAGTGCCTCGAGTTCGGGGCGGTTGCGGTAGGTGCCGTCCTCGGCTGCCGCGCGGGCCCACGGGATGGAGGCCGCCGTCGGGATGTGCCCGCCGCGCAGGGCGCCCTCTTCCGGGTAGGCTGGCATGTGGGTGCGCTGGCCGGTGTATTCCTCGGTGGACCGGACGTCGATCAGCGGCTTGCCGAAGTGGGCCAGGACATCGTCCTTGAAGGCGCGGATGGGGGCATCGTTGCGTTCCACGACGGGGTACTCGCCGGGGACCGGGACTGTGGTGTCCGTGGTGAGGGCGCGGCCCTCGGCGATCCACTTGTCCCGGCCGCCGTCCAGGAGCCGCACGTCCTCGTGGCCGAAGAGCGTGAAGACCCACAGGGCATATGCGGCCCACCAGTTGGACTTGTCGCCGTAAATGACCACGGTGGAGTCGCGGGAGATGCCCTTGGATGCGGCCAGTGCGGCAAAGGCCCCACCGTCGACGTAGTCGCGGGTGACCTCATCGTTCAGGTCCGTGTGCCAGTCGACCTTCACGGCTCCCGGGATATGGCCGGTCTCGTAGAGCAGCACGTCCTCGTCGGACTCAACCACCACCAGCTTGCCGCCGTCGAGGGCGCCGGCCTCCAGCGCCGCGGCAAGCCCCTCGGTGGAAACGAGGCGCTGCGGGTGGGCGTAGGCGGCGAACTTCTCGTTCTGCTCAACGGGGTAGGGCATTGCGATGGCCTTTCACTGAAGCGGTCGGGAGGCCGGGCCGTGGGGGAATCGAACGGGCGCCGGGCCTGGTACAACACTAGCCACGCCCGGGCAGGAATGCTCCCCCTATGTTCACAGTCGGAAATATGGCCTTCATCACGCACCGGCCGATGATGGGCCGTTGCCGCGGGCGCCCGGCCGGGTGGCCAACAAGCCAGGCCGGCAACGTGGCCAACAAACCCGGCCGGCATTGCCGGTATCGTTTCTGGGGACAAGAGACCAGCAGAACGGACCACCTTGGTACAGATCGAACAGCTCGCCGCCAGAACACCGGCAGTTTCCGTGGACGAACTCCTCAAGGGGTTCTATCCGTCGCCGCGTTTTGGCAAGGTGTCGTTTTCCAGCTACCGGCCGGATCCGTCCCAGCCCAGCCAGGCCCATGCTGTCCGTGAGCTGGAGGGTTTCGCGGCGGGTGTGGGCGCGCGCGACGGTGACGGCCTGTTCAAACGGCTCTTCGGCAAGAAGGACACCTCCCGGGCAGGGATCTACCTTGACGGCGGTTTCGGCGTAGGCAAGACCCACCTGCTGGCCTCGCTGTGGCACGCCGCCCCGGGACCCAAGGCCTTCGGCACTTTCGTGGAGTACACGAACCTGGTCGGGGCGCTGTCCTTCCGCAAGACCGTCGAGGCGCTGAGCCACTACAAGCTCGTATGCATCGACGAGTTCGAGCTCGACGATCCCGGGGACACCGTGCTCATGTCCCGGCTCATGCGGGAACTCGCCGACGCCGGCGTCAAGCTCGCCGCCACCTCCAACACCCTGCCAGGTTCCCTGGGTGACGGCCGCTTCGCCGCCGTCGACTTCGCCCGCGAGATCCAGGTGCTGGCGGACCAGTTCGACGTCGTCAGGATCGACGGCGAGGACTTCCGCCACCGCGGCCTCCCGGCGGCGCCGCTGCCGCTGCGCAATGATGACCTGACCCACCACATGCACGCCGAATTTGACGGCAAGACCGTGGCGCGGGACGAGTTCAGCACCCTGATCAACCACCTCGCAGGGGTCCACCCGAGCCGCTACCGGCAGCTCATTGAGGGCATCGAGGGCGTGGTCTGGAAAAACGTGCACACCATCACCGAGCAGGCCGTCGCGCTGCGCTTCGTGGTGCTGGCGGACCGGCTGTACGACAAGGACGTTCCCATCCTCGCCAGCGGTGTGCCGTTCGATCAGCTCTTCACAGAGGAAATGATGACCGGCGGCTACATGAAGAAGTACTTCCGGGCCGTCTCACGATTGACCGCCCTGGCCCGTGAGGGCCAGAACCACGAGCCGTCTTAAGCCTTAATTCCGAGCGCGGGGTCACCTTCCAACGCCGGGTCACCTACGGCCCATCCTGACGCACCGGATGGGCCGAAGGTGCCCCCGCGTTGGCTCTTGGCGTTGGCCGAAAACCTGGCCAAGAAACGCCAAAGGTGCCGGCGCCGCCTCTCGGCGGGACCGGCACCTCGGTGACGTATTTGGGTCAGAGGCCCTGCTGCCGGGGTTCCCCGGCTACAGGAGGCACTCCGGCGACGGGAGTCTCGGCGACTGGGGCCGTCTGCGGCCGGTCGTCTGCCTTGTCCACGTAGTCGGAGGCGCCACGCTGCACTGCATCGATCTTGTCGGCGTACTTTCCGCCGGTCTTCGAGTCGACGAAATCGCCGGCCTTCTCGATGCCGTCCTTGATGGCTTGTTCATTGCCACCAATTACTTGCTGAGCCTTGCCCTTTAGATCGTCAAGTAAACCCACGGGCACCTCCCTTCGGTCGCGGAGCCAGAGCGCTCCTAGCGCTTTCGATCCTATCCGGCGGTGCTGGGCGTGCCAAGGGTGTAAGCCCAGGGGAGAAGACCCGGCGGCATGAACTGGAACGTGGAACGGGCGGTCCCGGTGACAGACAAGAAAAAAGCAACCCCCGGGGGAGCTGCTCTGTGTGGTGGGCGATACTGGGATCGAACCAGTGACCTCTTCCGTGTCAGGGAAGCGCGCTACCGCTGCGCCAATCGCCCGCAACCGGAAAGATCCGGAGTGGAGTTGTTTGAATCCAGTACATAAGAGAGCGGACGACGAGATTCGAACTCGCGACATCCACCTTGGCAAGGTGGTGCTCTACCAGCTGAGCTACGTCCGCATTTTAGTCCATGCCGGCTGTGCCGGTGGTACTGCATCAAGCAAGTTCCCTTGCTCTGGTGGGCGATACTGGGATCGAACCAGTGACCTCTTCCGTGTCAGGGAAGCGCGCTACCGCTGCGCCAATCGCCCCTTGCATCCGGCCAAGACCGGAAACCAGGGTTTTCACCGAGGTGGGTACGGGATTCGAACCCGTGTATACGGCTTTGCAGGCCGCTGCCTCGCCTCTCGGCCAACCCACCGTGTAGGCAGGATTCCGAAGAACCTTTGCCGTGACAGTGTCCTGCGAGCGGACGACGAGATTCGAACTCGCGACATCCACCTTGGCAAGGTGGTGCTCTACCAGCTGAGCTACGTCCGCATTGTTGTCAGCATTTCCGCGCCGCAATCGGCATTTCCTCGCGTTCCAACGAGTAAGAACTCTATAGGAGGTTAGGGGAATCTACAAATCGCGCGGACGACCCTCCCTGCGGAGGGCCCTGCTTCGTTGGATTCTAGGGGATTTTACGAATTACAATGCTGTAATTCGAGGTGCCGTGCCGGTACCCGGAGTCCTGCTCGTCAGCGCCCGACGGCGGCTTTCTGGGCGATCCCTCAGTGACGCATTTCGCTGCCAAGCCCGCGGGGGAGGGCCGGATTTCTAAAATCCGCCCCGGTGGGCTAGCATTCAATGTCGTTGGGGCGATTGGCGCAGTGGTAGCGCGCTTCGTTCACACCGAAGAGGTCACTGGTTCGAACCCAGTATCGCCCACCCACGAAATGGTCCGTTCCGCTCAGTCAGCGGGGCGGGCCATTTTTTGCTTTGCCCTCCTTGTCTGACCCCTGTGAAAGAGTCTTTCCATGACCGCTCCGCTCCTCGCCCACGCCACCGACCACGGCCGGATGTACGCTCGATCGACGTCCGAGCAATTCTCCGTCCCTTCGATCACCACGGTTATCGGACAGCAGCCCCATGGCCTCGACGGTTGGTTCGGATATATGGGAGCCAACAGCCTCGCCCAGGATCCGGCCCTTCCCGCCATCCTGGGGAGCCCGGCCAAGCTGCGTCAGGCGGTCAGCCGTGCGGCGAAGGCTGCGGAAACGTACCGGGACGACGCCGCGAAACGTGGCGACCGTGTCCACAACTATTGCGAGCAGGTTGCGCTGCGTGCCCTCGGCCGGCCGCACCAGATGAAGGAAACGCGGGAGGCCCTGGCGGCCAACGGCGAGGAAGCCTTCGCGGCCCGCTTCGACGAGTGGTGGGAGCTCTTCCAGGTGGAGCCGATCGCGCCGGAGATCACCGTCTGGAATAAGACGGTCGGCTACGCGGGCACCCTGGACCTCGTCGCAAAGATCAATGGCCGCACGTGCCTTATCGACTACAAGACCAAGGGCACCAGCCGCGACGGCACCGTCAAGCCACTCGATGACAAAGTCGTCATGCAGCTCGTGGCAGGCATGAAGGCTGAGGAAAGCCTCGTCGATCCCGTGGCTGGGGAGTGGGAGGCCTGGCAACACGGCGAATCCCCGATCCTGCTGGCGGTCGCTGTAGGCGAGACGGAGGTCCGACCGCTGCGGGCCAATCCGGACGTCCTCAAGCACCACTGGTGGAAGTTCTGCGCCCTCCGCCGCGTGTGGGAGATGTCGGCTGACACTGCCACAGCCGGAGCGGCACTCCTCCCGCTGGCGCCGCCCGCGCTGGCCCCGGGCCCCCGGCGCTGAGATCGAAGCGGGCCGGCTCATCTCTCCACGAGTCCTGAGGTACCGCTCCAGTCCGGGACTGTGAATCATGGTTCCGACGCCGCTCCGCCCGGCGGTTGCCGCCACTAGGGGCGAGGGTCACTCGCCGGTGCGTCGGTCACGCCGCCCCCTGTGGTTGCCCGGCTGGGCCCCCACTTGCCGCCGCTGCCACCAGCGTTGCCATCACCGACCGCCGCTGTCAGGGTAATGCCGCGGTCACGCGGCCGCGCTGAGGTCGGCGGGTTTGAAGTAGTGGTTGCGGCGGGGGTGTTGCTTGGGGTCGAGGTGGGGTGGCGGGATGAACCAGGGGATCCCGGTGCGGACCTGGATGGTCCAGTGTTCCTTGTGGATCACGTGGTGGTGATGGGAGCACAGCAGTGCCCCGTTGTCCGTGCCGGAGGTCCCGCCGCGGGACCAGTAATCGATGTGGTGTGCTTCGCACCAGGGCGCGGGGATGGTGCAGCCGGGGAACGCGCAGCCCTGGTCCCGGGCGGTGAGGGCTTTGCGGATATGGGGCGGGAAGATCCTCGAGGCCCGGCCGATGTCCAGGATCCGTCCTCCGCCGCCGAGGACGACGGGGATGATGTCCGCGTCGCAGGCGATCTTCCGGACCGTGGAGGCTGTGACCGGCCCGGTGAACAGCAGCGTGCCCGTGTGCTCGAATGTCCGCGATGTGGATTCCGCGGTTGCCGGGCCTGCCGGGCCTGCCGGGCCGCCGCCTGAGCCAGCCGTTTCCGGGCCGCCGGCCGAAGCGCCCAGGCGGTCGAGCCGGGCCAGGAGGTCGCGGTAGTCGATGGTGACCATGACCTGCGGGCGCAGCCCGCCGGTG
>NZ_JBFTIK010000033.1:0-26984 GCF_056394725.1 Arthrobacter sp. 10N418 | reverse complement strand
CTCGAGCTCATGCAACAATCACAGACCGTCGGCACCGTGCCGGCTGCCGAGCCAGAACAGGAGGACACCAACCCCGAACTGGCGCTCAGCGCCTAACCACCCCAAGAATCACGCAACAAACGCGTTACACCACACAAATGGACTTGACCTGTACGAGTGGTGGGCTGACCCATCCCTGCCTGAAGATGACCCGGAAAGATGGCTGCTCAGCTGCACGGTGCTCACGACAACCACACAGGACGCGCTGGGCCACGTCCATGACCGTTCCCCGGTCATCATCCCGCGGGATCGCTTCGCTGAATGGTTGGACCCCGATCTGACTGACAAGGACGGCATCCAGCACTTGCTGGAGTCCTTGCCGGAGCCTGCCCTGACGCCGAGGATTGTCAGCCCTCGGGTCAACAGCGTGCGCAACAACGGTCCGGAGCTCATCGAGCCCGCCGAACCTGCGGAGAAATAGACTCGTGCGGTGATACTCACCGGCACCATTACCAACCCGGACGGCAGCTACAACCACATTGAGGCCGAGGGTGACACCTACGAAGAAGCACGCGAAAACCTCTACGCGCTTCTGGAAGAGGGCCAAAACCTCATAGTGATCCGCACGGACCGCTAACCGGCCTGAAGCCGGTCCGGCAGGACGACATCGGCAGGGGATAGCTCCGGCCGAGCCCGCAAAAGCCGGAGGGGATGCCGGAAGGACCTCCCCGACCAAGCCGTGTCGGCGGAAACCTCCACAACCACGGGTTCCACCAGTGTCAGTGCCACGGGATCCTTGTCCCTGTTGAACCTGTCCAAGGCCGTACCTTTCACAATGGCCGGCCAAGGATGCTGAGCCTTCGGCGGCTGAAGCCATTGTGCCAGTTCCCTGCTTTCTCTCGTCTTCAGTGGCGTGGACCGCCCGACGATCCGCAGGCTGCCGTCCAGGATCAGGCCGGCGACGACCTCGGAGGGTTGAGTTATCGGCCCGATCACTGCGCCGCAGATGATCTCCAGGGTTTCCCGATGCTTGAGCTTCAACCAGGAACGGACGCCGGGCGTGTACGGCTGGTTGAGGCTTTTAATGACCAGCCCTTCGTTCCCTGTATGGGGCAGCTCTTCGAGCCACTGTTCGGCAACAGCCCGGTCGGTGGTGGTGGGGGAGAGGGACAGCGGCGGTTCCCAGCCGGCGGCGAGTTCTTCCAGGAGCGCGCGCCTGCCGCTCAGGGGCAGGTCCCTTGCGTCATGCCCGGCCACGGCCAGGACGTCGAAGGCTACGTAGTTGGCCGGCGCTGCCATGACCAGCCTGGGCAGGGTTTTTGGTCCTGCGCCCAAGCGTTGCTGCAGGGCGTCGAAGTTCAGCCGGCCCTGGCTCCAGATCACGGCTTCGCCGTCGATCACACATCCCGGCGGCACTGCCGCAGCGACCGCTGTACAGAGTTCAGGGAAGTACCCAGTGAGTTCCTTCCCTTGCCGGGACCACAGTGTGGCGCCGTGGTCATCCCTGACTGCAACACATCTGTACCCGTCCCACTTGGGTTCAAACAGTAGGGTTTCGTGCGATGCGTCACCGCGTGGCATCTTGGCGATGGCGCGGGCCAGCGCGACTTTCACCGGCGGGGCAAGCCCAGCCGGTAACCCCGCTACGTGGTCCATGGCCCTACGCTACGCAGGGCCGGGGTCAATTGTCAGTGATGGCGTCCAGCAGCCACTGCTCAGAGAGGGGATCGCGGCGCAGCTCAAAGGTCCGGAGCGGTGAGTTCGAGGTGCGGCGGACTTGGACGCGCCAATGCTCGATGTCCACGACGTTGCCGACGCCGACAGGCACGTTTCGGCGGGTTTCCCACCAGGAGTCCCGTATGAACCAGCGCAGCGGCTCGGCCGCTACCGCCCAAATCTTGCCGTCGTAGCGGACGGCCAGGGGAGTGCCTGCGGTGGTGAACCGGACGTCCACAGGGGTGCTGAGGGTGGGAGCTTCAGGGGCGATGGTCATGTGCTTGTTGTCTTCCTGGTGGTGCAGCGCGGCCGCTTCAAGCGGCTTTGACGAGGGGGAGTTCGTCCCAGTGGGTGGTGTATCTGGGGGAGAGCATGTCGCGTTTCATGGTCCAGTCCGGCCCGCCTCGGATTCCTCCGTGGCCCAGGCCGATCGACCCGCGGCCGTACCTTCGGGTGACGTCTTCGAGCAGGGTTCCGATGTGGCGTTCCTCGTGAGGGTTCTCGAACAGTGACAGCGGCGCCTGGTTGCCGGAGGGGCGCAGGTCGGTGACCATGATCCCTGCCCGGGCATACCGGATCCCTTCGACAATCCGGGGCAGGAGCGCGTGGCCCGCCTTGGTCAGGATCACTGGGTCGGCCGTGGGCATCGGCAACGGCACGCACACCGAGGGGTAGGAAGTGTCGTTCGGGTTGAAATGCGAGGTGCCAGCGAACGCGGTCAGGACCTTGGCCTGCAGCCCGTGCTTGGCCAGCCGCGCCGAGGCCTGCTGCCCGTACACGCTCATCACCTGCCGGATTCCCGCTGCGGTGGTGATGGGTTGGGCAAACGAGCGGGAGAAGATCAGCTGGTCCCGCCCGATCCGTTCCTCTTCCATAGGGATGCAGGGGGTTCCCTGCAGTTCCAGGACGGTGCGCATCATGACCACGTTGAACTTGTCCCGGATTGCGACCGGGTCGGCCCGGACCAGGTCGGCGATGGTGAAGATGCCCATCACGTTCAGCCGCCTGGTCAGCCGTCCGGCGATGCCCCACACTTCTTCGACGGACAGCCGGCCCAGCAGTGCCTCCCGCTCCAGGGCGGGGACGGAGTCCCAGTGGCACACACCGGCGAAGGCCTTGTTGTTCTTCGCCCACTTGTTGGCCAGCTTAGCCAGCGTCTTCGTCGGCGCGATCCCTACACAGACCGGCACACCGACGTTCCGCCGGACCGCGGCCTTCATGGACCGGCCCATCGTCAAAAGTTCGGCGGGGGTGCCTTTGACGCCGAGGAAGGCTTCGTCGATGCTGTAGACCTCCAGCCAGGCCGAGTACCGGCCCAGCAGCTCCATTACCCGGGCGCTGATGTCGCCATAGAGTTCGTAGTTGCTGGACAGTGCGACCAGGCCCCATTCCTTCGCCCGCGGGGCGAGCTTGAACCAAGGATCCCCCATGCCGATGCCCAGGGCTTTGGCTTCGGGGGAGCGGGTGACCGCGCAGCCGTCATTGTTGGACAGCACGATCACGGGCTTGCCTTCCAGGGAAGGGTCGAACGCCCGCTCCGCGGAGGCGTAGAAGCAGTTCACGTCCACGTGCGCGATCTGCGGCATGTGCCGCATCAGCGCCGGCTTAGACATGATGCAAGCACCTGGTCGCGACGCCCCAGATGGTCAGATCCGACAGTGCCGGGACCTTGATGTCCGGGTATGCCGGGTTTTCCGCCTGCAGCACCACCCCTGTCGGGGTGATCCGCAGCCGCTTGATCGTCAGCTCCCCGTCCAAAACAGCGACGACCACAGCCCCGTCGTGGGGCTCCAGTGCCCGGTTCACGATCAGCTCATCGCCATCGCTGATCCCGGCGCCTTCCATGGATTCCCCGGACACCCGCACCACATAGGTGCTGGTGATGTCCTTGATCAGGTGCGCGTTCAGGTCAATCCGGCCATCGAAATAGTCCTGCGCCGGAGACGGGAACCCCGCCGCCACCGGCACCGGAGAGACCAGCACCGACAACAAGGAGACGCCCGCATCTATCACACGGGGACCAACAATAACGCCCACAACACACCTTTATTCGAATATATGTTCGAGTTAATCAGTGTACGCGCCAGGGCTGACAATGGGTGTGTTCCAGTATGTTGAACTGGCCGCAGGTGCGCCCCGCGATGCCGGGGGCGGGGCCGCTGCCCACAACCGGGGACAATTCTTTTCCGGGTTATCCACCGCTACGGCTGCCGAAAGGGGAGCTTCCCCACTGGCTCCCCAGAATGCTCGACCGTGGATAACCCGAATTGACCCCAATCATGGACAGCGGCCAAGGCAACTCGTGTGCGGGGCAGCGGGGAGCCGCCAGCCAAAAACGGGCGATGCAAGCACCCGCAAAAACGGGTGGACCACCCACGCGCAGGGGGAGTCTGGACCTCCGTCGGGCAGGAGTGTGTGACAGGCGCCATCACGGTGCTTTCCCTTGTCTGTCTGCGGGCGCCGGTAGCGTGAATCTTCTCCGACACACGCTTAAGGACCATGAAGATCACCCGTACTGCCGCCAAGACGCTGACTGCCCTTACCACCTTGCTGCTGGCAGGATCCCTGGTCGGCTGCGGCCCTGCAGCACGGGCGCTTGAGGCCATCGATTCCGCGCCCGGCACTGCGTCCGGGTCTCCGGCCCCGGGTGCTGCCGGTGACGCCGAAAAGGCCATCGGTGTGCTGGGCAGTATCCCGGTCAAGGGTAGGGCGGCGAAGACCGGCTACAGCCGCGACGAGTTCGGGCCCGCCTGGTCCGACACGGACCACAACGGCTGCGACACCCGCAATGACATTCTCACCCGGGACCTCACCAACGAGACGTTCAAGCCCGGCACCACCAACTGCGTCGTCGCCACCGGCACGCTGACCGACAAGTACACCGGCACGACCATCAACTTCGTTCGCGGCCAGGACACCAGCTCAGCGGTGCAGATTGATCACGTCGTTGCGCTGTCAGACGCCTGGCAAAAAGGCGCCCAGCAACTCAGCGACGACCAGCGCAAAGAACTCGCCAACGACCCCCTAAATCTCATGGCAGCAGACGGTGCGGCAAACAGCGCCAAGGGGGATAAGGACGCCGCCACATGGCTGCCCCCGAACAAGGCGTTCCGCTGCGAATACGTCTCCAAACAAGTGGCCGTCAAAGCCAAGTACAGCCTCTGGGTCACCCAAGCCGAGCACAACGCGATCACGGGCATCCTGGCCACGTGCACGTAGGCACGCCCGGGTACTGAACGAACCCTCCGGCCGACAGCCCTGGTCTGGCGCCAGAATCAGAACACGCGCCGGAAGTGGCCCGGCTTCACCTGCACCAGGACCGGCAGTGCCAGCTGGACCGGGACGACGCCGACGGACTCGTCGAGCAGCTCGTTAATCGACGTCTGCCCTTCCAGCTCCCCTGATCCGTCCCTGTCCATGCCTCGACCCTAGACACCCCGCGCGGTAGGGGTTTCCTAGACACGCTGGGGGCGCAGCGGAGGGTCCGCGCTTAATACGCGGACCCGGGTGTAAACATCCTGCTGCTTACGCCTTCGAACATGCCACAGGCTGGACTGGCGTGGGAGTTCCAGGCCCTACCGCCACCGGCCGACTGGGGCAGCGGCCGATGACGGAGGACGCTCTCAATTTACGCTCGCCAAGACTGGTTTCCGCGCGCTTCAACCAGTTGATGGGCGTCCGCTTCGCGGCCGGCTGTTGGGTTCAGGGGGTGCCGTCGCAGAGCTCCGGACCCCCTGAACCTGGTGTGTCTACGACGTTTTTTGGCTGCTGTCCTTCGGATCGTACGTGCCCGCTTCACCCCGCCTAGCCCCTGTCGTTCCTCCCGGGGCCTGCGGCCCGCAAAATTCTTCTTCGGCGCTCCTGCGTCGCTGATTTCCTTCGACGATTTTCCGTGCCTTGCCCTTCGGGTAGACGGGCCTGCGCGGGCACAGCTCCGCAAGCTCCGCCAGCAGCCAAAAAACAACGGGGGGAGAAGGGGAGCTGGCCGGTCACCATTGATCGCCCCACCCGCCACAACTTCTCGGCAAGAAGGAGCAACACCATGAACGCAGTAAGCAAAAGGACCGTAACTCTCGCAGACACCGGGGAAACCATCGACGGCGTGACCGTGCTGGGTGATTACCACATGAACGGCGGCTACGACTGGATGGAACTGATCGAAGAGCACGGCTGGGCCGTGCTCTCCAGCTGGGGCTGTGATGGCTGGGACCTGGGCCAGTGGCCCTACGTCATGGTTGCCGTTACCCGCACCGCTGACAGCATCGGCAACCTGTTCGGCATCGCGACCTACTGCGAGGGTGACGTGACGTGCACCTACTACCGGACAAAAGCCCGCCTGTGGGAGGCCATCACGGAGCAAGCATTCTTCCACTGGAAGAACGGGCAGGCCCAAGGCCCGGCAGACCTGCCGCAGGCGGCCGCTGAACTTCCCAGCCGGTACCGGATGCCCTACGTCGTGCGGGACGCCGCATAACCAGCACTACCAGCCGCTGTACTGCCCGGCGATGGGCCGGGCAGTACAGCGGTCCACGACTTCAGAGGAGACAGCACATGAGCAACGACACCACCGCCCCCAAGGGCATCACCGCCCTGATCTACCGCGACGCCCTGGGCACAGACTTCTCGAACCGGGGCATCTCCGCCCGGGTCATGGAAGTAACCGTCATCGGTGAAGGCATCGACCCGGTTTTCGAGGCCACCAAGGAACGGCCCGCCGTCCGGCTCGTCAAAAAAGAGCACTTCCACCGCGAGACCGTGCTTCACGCCGAGCCTGTCGCCCCGGCCGGTGAACCCGCCCCCTGGTACATGTTCGGCGGAACGTTCATCTTCAGCAGTGACGCCCGGTTCCGCCGTGCAGCCGGACATTACGGAGCCGTCCCGCTCCACGACCGCCGCGAATAGGGCCGAGGGTGGCCGGTCTTTCGGGGCCGGTCACCGCGGGCGGTCCGCCGTCGTGGCCGGCTTGTGCTGGTGGTCGTCAGCGGCGGACCGCCATTTCGCCAGGAGCGGGTGCGTGGTGGCGGTCGCCGGCGGCAGGCCGGGGTTGTCCTGCGTCGTTGGGTTGTCCGTGGCCCGGGGGGAATGGGGGGTTCGCCAGGGCTCACACCCCATGAGGGCGTCCGCTTCGCGGCCGGCTGTTGGGTCCAGGGGGTGCCGTCGCAGAGCTCCGGGCCCCCTGGACCTGGCGTGTCTACGACGTTTTTTGGCTGCTGTCCTTCGGATCGTACGTGCCCGCTCCACCCCGTCCAGCCACTCCTTCGTCGGGGCCTGCAGGCCAGGAAATGTCCTTCCGGCGCTCGTTCCTCGCTTATTTCCTTCAGGAATTTCCCGCCCTTTGCCCTTTGGGTAGACGGGTCTCCGTCGGGCACAGCTCCGCAAGCTCCGCCAGCAGCCAAAAAACAACGGGGGGAGAAGGGGAGCTGGCCGGTCACCATTGGTCGCCCCACCCACCCCGATCCTCTGCAAAAGGAGCAACACCATGACTGAAAAATTGAACCTCAACGGTCCCGCTGACCTGCTCGCCACCGTCCCGCACCTGCTGGGAGTCAAGCCCGTGGAATCATTCGTCGTCCTCACCGCCCGTGCCGGGTCGCTGGGTGCAACGCTGCGCATGGACGCACCGGAACACGTCGAGCCGGGCAACTACGCAGAGACGATGACAAGCCACGCGGCCAACGATGAACTGGCCACCGCCTCCTACGTGATCGTCTACACCGACGAGCACCTTGAGTACGGCTACCCCTACGCCGTGCACGTCGCGGCGCTGGTGAACGAGCTGGCCGCCGCGCGGATGCCCGTGCGCAACGTCTGGCTCGTAACCTCCGGCTACTGGGCGGAATTCGGCACCGACGAGAAGAACCCGCTGGCGCAGATCACCGACAGCCAGGCCAACGCAACCCTGACCTACTTCGGTTCCGCCACGGACGTCGATGTCTACAACCCCGCCCTGCTGGGCACCTGGGCACTGCGGGTCGACGCGCCGGAAGGCAGCGAAGAGGACATCGAGACGGCATGCGCGGCATGGGCGGCCGCGCTGGACGCCACGGAAAACCCCGAGCAGGAGACGGTCCGGGAGATCGCGGCCGCCTTCCAACACAAGATGGTCCGGGACTTCCTGTTCCGCGAGACCATCACCACCCACAACGGCAACTTCGCTGATGTGATGCTGGGGAAGTTCACCGCCCGGCCGGACTGGGACCGCGTGGACCGGGCCGAAGCCCTGGCGTTCGAGTTGATGAAAGTTGTCCCCGCCGGTCAGCGCGCACCGATGTTGACCCTGATGGGGTGGCTGGAATGGCTCAAGGGCAACGGTACCCAGGCCGTCCGCTACCTCAAGTACGGGGCCGCGGACGTGCCCGGTTTCCGGCTGGCCGTCCTGCTGAGTGAACTGATCAGCCGCGGATCCATCGCCGAGGTCGCCCGTCACGCTGAAACCTCCTACAAGCGCCGCATCCTCTAAACCGGCAAGGGCCGGGTCGAGATCACCAAGAGATCCGGCCCGGCCCTTTTCGCGGTGACGGGGCGGCCTCCTCCGCTTCGCTCCCCCGGCCGCCGTGACGCTGACGCGTGCGCAGCCACCAAACCCAGCGAACGCGCAGAAACCACGGTTACAGTCAAAGCCACGAACACTGCCATCGACCAGGGAGCGCGAGCATGGGAACGGAATACATCCTGACCGAGGACGACAAGCCCGGCCCCGACGCCAGCCTGGCCGAAGACATCATCGAGCTGAGCCTGCTCACCGCCGGCAAACAGAGCGCCCCCGTAGACATCGAATGGGCCCAGGAACACCACAACTTCTGAACACCACGCGGCGATGACGCCGCACAGATTTCCTTTGCAGAGGGAAAACAAGGGAAGGGCCGGGCCACGTGCGAAGCGCACGTGCCGGCCCTTCCTCACGCCCGCCCTTCTTCAGGCAACCGGTGCCATAGCACCACGGCAACAACGCTGTTCAGCACGGCGATGAAAACATCGCCCGCTGCCGGACGGCCAACGATCAGGTCCACGGCCACCAGCGCCAGCGATCCCACTGCGGCAACCGTGAACACCACAGCCAGGATCCGCAGCGCGCGGGAAGGGCGGCCGGGACGCGGGGCCGGATCACTCATGCCCCCACCCTACCCAGGGACAAGTGCATGCTCGCTGGGCTCGCACTGGTTTTCGCTGCGCTTCAACCAGTTGATGGGCGTCCGCTTCGCGGCCGGCTGTTGGGTCCAGGGGGCACCGTCGCAGGGCTCCGGATCCCCTGGCCCTTTTGTGTGTACGACGTTTTTTGGCTGCTGTCCTTCGGATCGTACGTGCCCGCTCCACCCCCTCTAGCCCCTCCTTCGTCGGGGCCTGCGGCCCGGAAATTCTTCTTCGGCGCTCCTGCGTCGCTGATTTCCTCTCGAAGATTTTCCGTGCCTTGCCCTCACGGGTAGACGGGCCTCCGTCGGGCACAGCTCCGCAAGCTCCGCCAGCAGCCAAAAAACAACGGGGGGAGAAGGGGAGCTTGTTGGTCACTACTCATCGCCCCACCCACCCCAACTTCTCGGCAAGAAGGAGCAACACCACATGAACGACGAAAACCGCACCGCACGCGCCGCCCTTACCCGCCTCTTTGAATCCGGCGACCTTGTGGGCCGTGCCCTTGTGGCCAAACACGGCGCACACGCCGCACTTCGAATCGCCATCGGCGCCCGACCCGCGTTCCCGTTCTAGGACGTCACGGCGGACGAGCTGGCCGAAGGCCTGAGCCGCTGGGCACTGCGGATCCACGACCTGGACCCGGAAAAAGACCTGGCCACCATCGAACGACTCGGTGGCGGATTCCTGGTCCCGGGCGACGAGCACTGGCCAACCGGCCTGGATGACCTTCCCGATGCCCCGTGGGGCCTCTGGTACCGGGGCATCATCGGGAAGGGGATCCCGGCACCGTCCCGGTGCGCGGCGCTGACCGGCTCCCGGGACAGCACCAGCTACGGCGCGGCCGTCACCGGCGACATCGCCTATGGGCTGGCCCAGCGCGGAATCTGCGTCATCTCCGGCCTTGCCTACGGCATCGACGCCCACGCCCACCGCGCCGCGCTGGCCGGAAGCCAAGGCAATGGACCGGCGACCATCGCGGTGCTGGCCGGAGGCCTTGACCGGGACTACCCGTCCGGGAACGCGGACCTCGCCGCCGCGATCCGCGCCAACGGCCTGACGCTCTCCGAGCTGCCCCCGGGAACCGCGCCGACCAGGCACAGGTTCCTGCAAAGGAACCGCATCATCGCGGCCCTCGCAGGGGTGACCTGTGTTGTGGAAGCCCGCTGGCGCTCCGGTGCACTGAACACCGCCCACCACGCCGAGACCATCGCCCGGCACGTCGCCGCCGTCCCCGGCAGTGTCCACAGCGCCAACTCGGCAGGATGCCACCGGCTCCTCAAAGAAGGCGGCGCGACGCTGGTAACCGACGCGGCCGAACTGACAGAACTGCTCGCCAGCTAAGTCCAATGCGGTGGCCGGCCTCCGAAGGGCCGGTCACCGCTGGCGGTCCGCCGCAGATGGCTGGCTTAGGTGGTGGTTACCGGCGGCGGACCGCCGTTTGGCGCCCAGGCCGCGCGCGGATCACATGGCGCCGGCGGCACACCTGGCAGACGGGCCGGCCCGGGCGGATCCGGAGGACGGGGAGGAGGTGCATGCTCGCTGGGCTCGCACTGGTTTCCGCTGCGCTTCAACCAGTTGGCGGGCGTCCGCTTCGCGGCCGGCTGTTGGTTCAGGGGGTGCCGTCGCAGAGCTCCGGACCCCCTGGACCTGTCTTGTCTACAACGTTTTTTGGCTGCTGTCCTTCGGATCGTACGTGCCCGATCCACCCCGTCCAGCCCCTCCTTCGTCGGGGCCTGCGGCACGGAAAAGTCTTCTTCGGCGCTCCTGCGTCGCTGATTTCCTTCGAAGATTTTCCGGGTCTTGCCCTTACGGGTAGACGGGCCTCCGTCGGGCACAGCTCCGCAAGCTCCGCCAGCAGCCAAAAAACAACGGGGGGAGAAGGGGAGCTGGCCGGTCACCACGAGCCGCCCCACCCACCCCACTTCTCGGCAAGAAGGAGCAACACCACATGAACGCAACACCCACGCTTGAAATGCTCGACCCGGCAACCCTGACCGTGGACATCAACGTCCGCAAGGACGCCGCCCTGACCGCTGACTTCATCGCCAGCATCAAGGAACACGGCGTGATGGAACCGGTGATCGCACACCGTAAGGACGACGGCACCGTGCACGTCCTGATGGGCCAGCGCCGCACCCGGGCGGCCGTCGAAGCCGAACGGCCCCTCATTCCGGTCCTGCTCATCGACTCACCCGAGGAAGCGGAACGCATCGTGACGCAGGTCGTGGAGAACATCCAGCGCGCCGAACTCACCGAAGCGGACGAAGCGGATGCCTACCACCAGCTGTCCCTGATCGGCGTCTCGGCGGCCGCGATCGCCAAGAAGACCGGCAGGACCAAGGCCAAGGTCGAAAACGCGCTCAAAGCCAAGGCATCGACCACCGGGACCAAGGCCCTCGAGAGCGGCTACACCCTGGACATGGCGTTGGTGATGACCGAGTTCGAAGGGGACCAGGACGCGATCGAGGAACTCGAATCAGTTATCCGTGACGAACCGCAGTACTTTGACCACATCGCCCAGAAACTTCGGGACGACCGGGAATCCAAGGCCAAGCTCTCCGCCCTGATCGAAGAACTCATTGCCCAGGGTAAGGCCATCGTCGAAGACGCCGGACACTACGCGGACGAGGAGAACCTTTACGTCTCAGCGGCCAGACGCGCGGACGGGGAACCGGCCATCGATGAGGACGCCAACGCCTACATCATCAGCACCAATTACCGGGGTGAGCACAGGGCCGAGCCTGTCATCAGCGACTGGAAGGAGCTGGGCTTCACCCCAAAGTACGAACGCTATAACGGCGGCGGGGCGCAGGCCCAGAAGGGCCCGATGACCGAGGAACAGAAGGCCGAGCGGAAAACCCTGATCGCCAACAACAAGGCCATGGAATCAGCGACCAAGGTCCGCCGGGAGTTCGTCAAAACCCTGCTGGCCAGGAAGCAGGTACCCAAGGGCTGGCAGTACTTCACCGTCCACGCCATCACCCACCACTCCGAAACCGCCAGCGGCTACGACGGGAAGGTCGCGGCCGAAATGGTCGGGGCCAAGGTCGAAGAGGCTGACCGGTGGGGATGGAACCCACTCCGTGACCATGTCGCCAAAACCGAAGCCCGGCCCGAGTTCTCCCTGATCGCGCTGGTGTGTGCAGGGTATGAGAAGACCATCGCCAAAGACTCGTGGCGATCCCCGAGCCAGACGCACCGGGACTACCTGAACCAGCTGGTCACGTGGGGATACACCCCCAGCGAGGTCGAGAACATCATCCTCGACGGCCAGAAGCCAGCCGAGAACGACGCGGCCGCATAAACACCCTTGCCGGGCGGAAACCCACCGCCCGGCAAGCCCACCGGCCACTCACCACGCAAGGGCCGGGTACCTCCCAGAAGTCGGGCGGTCCGCCGCCCAGGGCGAACCACAGCAGCCACTCACCAGCGGCGGACCGCCGATCAACGCACCCACCCCACGCACCACCAGGTGCCGCGCTACCAGGGACAACGACGCCCACTAGGCAGCTGCAGGCACCACCGACAACATTCAGCTAGGCTGAATCCGTAGATTTCCTTTGCCGAGGAGAACGCAGAAGGGCCGGCTCATCATGAGCCGGCCTTTCTTGTGTCCCTTGGACATTGGAGTGCCCGGGGCGTGGCTGAACAATCAGCCCGGGACGTTCCGTGGATCGTTGCCGTAGCTGTTCTTGGAACCGATCTGACCGTCCTGGTTCTTGATGACGTGCTCGACCTTGTCGGCCTGGGCAGCTTCCCGGCCTGCAGCTTCTGCTTCGTGCTTGGTGCTGTAGCCGGCACCGAACGCACGCGAAGTACCTTCACGCTTGTTCTTCCACGAACCGTCTTCGTAGTACGTCTCGATATCGCCCTGAGCCATTGCATACTCCCTCTGCCGTTCGGACTAACTGACAACTGCCGCGCAAGGCGCAGACAGCGAAAAGCCCCGCAGCACGAGTCAGTATTGCGGGGCCTCCCTGGCAACCACTCCGCCTGATGGGGGACAGGCGAAGAAGATTGACCCCAACAATAATAGGCAGCATGCTTATCTTTCAAGCTGCCGGAAGGGCTGCAGCCCGTAGACATTTCGATGATGAGGTGAGCGATGGAGTGCAATGAAGAGCAGCACGCTGTGGTGTCGGTAATCAATACCCTCGCCTGCCGATTTCCCGGACACTCCCGGACCGACGTTGAGGACGCGGTCTGTGAAGAGTATTCGGCCTTCAACTCGGGCCCGGTGCGGACGATGGTCCCTGTACTCCTCGAACGTGCCGCCATCAAGCGCCTGCAAAGCAGTCGCTCGTAGAAACTCTGCAGGCACATTTCCCATGGTCTGGAAGTCTTTACCCGGTTGCTCCGTGAGCAGCTGGCAGTCTGATGCTGTGGCCTGGCCAGGGTGTGGGGCTCACCCATGGTGTTGCCTCCGGATTGGCCAAAGTTGCAACTTGTGAAATGAGCGAGTGAATAGCTCCAGCTCAGGTATCCGCCCCCCTCCGAAGTGGGCGCCCAAGGATCGCCCACCACTTCGAACAAGCCGCAGGTGGTAAAGCTAGATGGGGTCTTCAATGGTTGCTGCTTCTACTCAGTGCCCCCTGGGCTTTCTTCAACGGCATCCATGAGCACACGAAGTGAAGGAACCCAACGCACCAGGGAGTCAAGCCGATCCCACTCCACCTGGATAGAGAAGCCTGCCTGTCGGGGTCGTTTGCCGTGCGCGGGACGCAGGACAACAGCAACCGAGTAAGGCACTTCTAGAACGTCAAGATGATTCGTAATCTCGTCCACGCTGACTTGCCATTCCTCGCTACCTCGCGCACGCCAGATGCTCAGTCCCTCTTTACGACTGACGACGGCGCTACCAGCCCGAATCAGACCAACAAGTGACCGTTGCGCAGAACGCTGCGCCGAAGTGAGTGCCATAGTCACCAAACTTATCCCGCCGGTTGCTGACCGCTCGGTCGTGCCGTCTAGGTTGAGCAGGCAGCCAGCTTCTGACAATGGCGGATTGGGCCCGCTAACCAGGCGAAGTGCAGAGGACGTCTGACATAAGTGCAGTCAGCTTCTGAAATTGACAGTTCCCATGGTCCAGGCTGGCATTAAATTGCATCTTTCCCGTCAATTCGTGTTCCAAAAATCCCTGAACTAAGCGGCAAAAGTGCTATTCATTCAGTTGAATGATTGCTAAAATTGGAGTAGCAAGTCAGCCAGACGAACGAAACTCATTTGATACGAAACCAAGGTGCTGAAAATGACTGCTTCACCCACCGCTTACACGGTCTACACCAAGCCGGACTGCCCGAACTGTGAGAAGACGAAGGACTACTTCGATTCCAAGGGCATCACCTACACGGCCGTGGACATCACCGAAGTGCCGGCAGCGCTGGAGTACATCACCACCGAACTCGGCTACTCCCAGGCACCCGTCGTCGTGAACAACTCCGACGACCAGGATCACTGGTCCCGCCTGCGCCGCGACAAACTCGTCGCTGCCACCATGAATCACCACAGCTGTCTTACCCGCAGTAACTAATCCGCCAGAACGAAACTAAGAGAACAGGACGAAACCAATGTCAGGCGAAACCACCATCACAGTCATCGGGAACCTCACCAACGACCCAGAGCTCCGCTTCACCCCGAGTGGATCTGCGGTAGCGAACTTCACCATCGCTTCCACGCCCAGGACGTTCGACCGGCAGTCCAACGAATGGAAGGACGGGGAGACACTTTTCCTCCGGGCCTCCGTGTGGAGGGAGGCGGCCGAGAACGTGGCCGAGTCCCTGACCAAGGGCATGCGCGTCATCGTTACGGGCCGGCTGAAGTCCCGCTCCTACGACACCAAGGAAGGTGAGAAGCGCACCGTGATCGAGCTCGAAGTGGACGAGATTGGCCCGTCCCTGCGGTACGCGAACGCCAAGGTCAACCGCAGCCAGCGCAGCAACCAGGACGGACAGGCGGGTGGTGGTTTCGGCAACCATGCCAACCGGGCAGGACAGCCCGCCGCGCAGGACGATCCATGGGCGACCCCGGCGACCCCGGCGACCAGCAGCGCCGGCGGCTGGGGCACCGGCCCCGACTCCGACTCCGAACCACCCTTCTAAGCAGTTGAAAAGGAGTAGTAGGAGTAGTAACGTTACTACTCCTACTACTTCTATGGAGAAGCCGCCATGATCACGAGTGTGAAAGACCGCGTGTTTGCCGCCGCCGAGCAGATCAGCGCCGAGCGCCGCCCGACCGTCTCCACGGTCCGTGCCGCCGCGGGTGTCAGTAACGCGGACGCTACCCGGTATCTGAAGGAATGGAACGAGGAGAAGCTCGCTGCCGGGGGACAGGTGGCCGCGACGCCGCCCGCCTTGCTCGAACAGGCGACCCGGCTCGCCGCCGCCGTCTGGGCCGAGGCCTCCACCCAGGCCGCCGAACGGCACGCCGCCGTCGAGATGGCCTGGGCGCAGGAACGCAAGGACAAAGACCAGGAAATCGCCGAACTGGTGGCGGACCTGGACAAGGCAGCGGCAGAGAAGGAATCCGCGGCCGCCGAATTTCAAGCCCGCATCACCGCTCTGGAGTCCGGGGTGAAGGCTTTGGAGCAGCGGCTGGCCGCTCTGGGCTCGGAGCTCGAAGAAGCACGTGCTGCAGAACGCGCTGCCGCCGGTGCGGCAGCGGAGGCGGAGAAGAAGCTCGCCAGCGCCGAGGCGCGCAGCACCACCCTGGAGAAGGTACACAACGCGTTGTTGCAACGCGTCGCCCCGGAGACCAAGGCTCCCGGTGCCTAAGAAGAACAAGTCCTTCTCGCCCTACTTCACTGAATCCGACGCCGACCAGGTGCGCGCGGCCGTCCAGGAAGCCGGCCACCTCGAGGGGTACGCGTCCATCACCGACCTGATCGAGGCGGCGACGCTGCGGGAAGTGAGGCGGCTGCAGCGCAAGTACAACGGCGGCAGGAAATGGCCGGGGGTCCCCGCGGGGGAACTCCGCCCCGGGCAGCGCACCCGCGAAGAAATCCGACACCGGAACGAGGACAAGTAAGCATGCCGAAGTGGAGCAAGGACATCGAGCAGATGCCGGCACCTGAACCCGGGAAGCCGAAGTTCCCGCGGCTGCTGACTCTCGCCCAGGTCAGGGAGATCCTGAACTGGGCTTGCCAGCCGTGTATGCCTTGGTTTCATCTGGGGAGCTGCGCGCCCTGCAGCTGAGTGGTGGCCGCCGCATGTGGCGTGTCAGTGAGGATGACCTGGAAGCCTATCTGGAGCGTTGCTACCAGGAGACCCAGGAACGCATCGCCGCCGGAACCATCAAGGCTGAAGCCCTCGACGGTGAGGACTGAAGCAATGGTCATCGCCTTTGCTGTCAGTGCCAGGTGAAAGGATCTGACAATGGACTTCGAGCGCGCCGTTCAGGCCTGGACCGTAGGGCAGTTGCGTGACGCCCTCGCTGGGCTGCCCGATGACCTGCCAATCATCGTCGACGTCGCCGATGAACCGGGTGGCGATACCGTTCAGGAGCAGGTTGTCGTCCATGCTGGCTTTGGCCACGGGATCGATGGCCGGGGGGAGCCGTTCGTTGGAAGGGATTTTCGGATCGGCTGCGAGTTCCCATCGGGAACCTATCTGCAACCCGACCGATAACGGCCACTATCTGGCAACAGAGTCTTCCCGCCCTGACAACAACGGATTGGAGCAGCGACAAGCCATGAGCGAGACCGAGACGAACTACGTAGCTGGCCTTGCAACGAGCTGGGCTGGAACCGACCCTCTGGAGCAGTGGGTGAATGCGGCACCCGAGGGTGGGCGAACACCACTTGAGGAGACCATCCGCGAGTACCTGGGTAGCCACAACCCGTTCCCTGACGAGAGCGCCGTTGAAGTTTTGCGGGGCGATGGGTCCAGCTGGGAGCAGGCTGTCATCGTTGAACGCGTTGGCGTGGACGAGTGGACCGTGGAGTACAAGGACGGCGAGCAAGCATGGCGCGACCATCACGAGCTGCGGCCGCCGGCCGGGGACGATCAGTCCATTCCGGACGGCGATGCCCCTGCCGACGGTTAGAGGATCCAGCCCCAAAGCAGCATGAAGGCCGGCACCTATGTGAACTGCTCCCCAAAAGTTGGACTGAAAAATCGGTCCTTACTTTCGGGGAGCAGTTCTATGCAGGAAAGCAGTTCGTTATCTCAGGAACAGCGCGAGGCCGCGGTAGCGTTGTTCGAGATTGGTTGGGGCGCGAAGGCAGCGGCGACGAGATTAGGAGTCGGTTCAAAAGCTGTCATCCGCATTCATGCCCTATGGAGAGTTCGCGGAGGTACGGCGCTGGTGACCAAATCGACCCATCGGAAGTTCACGTTTGAGTTCAAACTCGATACGGTCCGTCGATTCCTAGCCGGGGAGAGCCAGGTCTGTCTGGCGAAGGAGCTCCAACTCTCCTCCCCGGATCTGATCAAGAAGTGGGCGCGGATATATCGCAATGAAGGCGAGGACGGCTTGCGCCCGAAAACACGCGGACGACCACTCTCATCTCTCGGGGCGCCGGCAGAGCCGGAGTCGGAGCTGCAGCGGCTTCGCCGCGAGAACGAACGGTTGCGGGCAGAGGTGGCCTTCCTGGGAAAAGTAAACGCCTTGAGGGACGAGGAACAGCGCTAAAAGTCCGCGCTGTCATCGCTCTCAAGGCCCAACACCGGTTGGCAGTTCTGTTGGACGTTGCCGGCCTGCCCCGGTCCACGTTCTTCTATCACCAAGCTCGGCTGCTGGCTCCTGACCCCCAAGCAGAGCTCAAAGCAGCGCTTACGGGCATCTTTGAGAAAAGCCACGCCCGGTACGGGCACCGCCGTGTCCATATCGAACTGGTCAAACAAGGCTGGACAGTCGCGAAGAAGACCGTGCTGAAGCTGATGCGTTTACTGCGGCTGGTCTGCAAGGTCCGGCGGAAAAACCGCTACAACTCCTATCAGGGCGAGCAGGGCGTTGTTGCCCCGAACCTGTTGAAACGCCAGTTCGAAGCGGATGCGCCGAATCAGAAATGGGTGACCGACGTGACCGAGTTCAGCGTCGGCGACAGGAAACTGTACCTCTCACCGGTCATGGACCTCTTCGACCGGCAGATCATCTCCTACGCCCTTGGCCTCTCACCTAACTTGGAACTGACCAACTCATCCTTGCGCGGTGCCCTGACCACCCTGGAGAAGGGGCAGAAACCCCTCGTGCACTCCGACCAGGGATTCCAATACCAGCACACCTCCTGGCGCAAACTCCTGGAGAACGCCGGCGCCATTCAGTCGATGTCCCGCAAAGCAAACTGCTACGACAACGCCGTTATGGAGAACTTCTTCGGACATCTTAAAGAAGAGCTCTTCCACCGCGTCCAATTCCTCAACACCGAAGCACTGACAGCCGCGCTGCACAAATACATCCACTGGTACAACACCGAAAGAATCTCCACAAAGCTCAACGGTTTGAGCCCGGTAGAGTATCGTGCTCAGACGCTTGCGGCATAAGTCCATGGCCGTGCACTCTTGGTCCCTGTCGCGTTGGCTAGTCGGCTTTTGAGAGCCCCATAAGGAAGTCCAGGGTAGCTCTGCCAGCGAGCACAGCCGAAACATGCGCTTCACCCAAGCCGACCTCAGCCGCGATCGTCAGTGGAGGTATTCCTGAGCCACCCATGGCTCGCAGAGCCTCATCTAGCTTGCGGGCATGGTCTTGCGCGGCAAGGAGGAGGGCTTGAAGTGTGACCCCGTTTTCTCTGGCAATCGCAATTAATTCGGCATCAGGAGCCGCCCACAGGGGATCGTCGGAAGAGTACTTGGACTCGAAAGGCTGATCACTCATGGACTCATTGTTCAACGCGGATACGGCGGTATGCGAAGAAGTCCCCGTCCCAAACGGGACGGGGACTTCTTCGAAGAGCCGATCTCTGGTCGCTAAAGTGGAACCCGTACATTGACGAGTCCAACTTTTGGGGACCAGTTCAATGGGGTGTCGGCCTTCTTCGTCGTGGCGGATGTTGGTGATGCCGGTCTGTGCGGTTGGTGCCATTGCTTGGATCACGCGGGCCTGCGGTACCTGGTGGTGGTGAGCGCCGCCCTGCAGCTTGTGGTTGTCACCGCCGGGGACCAGGCTGGAAGCCCCCGAGCGCCTTAGAAGCCACTCACTGATCACGGTTCCGTCGCTGCGCAACGTCGGCCTGCCCAAAGGGTGTGTGTCGTCCCTGCTGAGAAGACCGAGCCCCCGCAGCGGGTTGGCCGGCGGGCGTCTGTCTTGGTCCATGGGGAAGGTGCCCGTTGGTGACTGCTTAGTTCCCAGGCTGTGCACATTCGCCGGTCCCGGCGGTGACATGCCCGCTCATGGTGTCCTGGCGTTTGTGTGCAGCCGGTCAGGTGGGTCCCGTCGTGCACATGTGTGCGGGAAAAGCCCGGAGGATTTAGCTTTTGCCGTGCCCACGTGTGCGAGGGGCAAGCTTACTCAGCCTCGGTATCTCCACCGGCGGAGGACGGGGAACTCTCGTCCGTGGTCCGGGTGGTGGCCGGCTTCCGGCGTCGCGCTGCGGCGCCGGATTCAAGCCCGAGTTTTTTCAGTTCTTCGGGGCTCCACCCGTCTTTGGTGGCGCGCACGTAGGCGCGCTTGTCGTCACGTTCGGCGTCGGCGAGCTGCTCGCGCAGGTCAGTGATCCGCTGCCTGGTCTTGACCAGGTTCGTGACGGATTCGATGCGTGAGTCCAGGAGGGCGCGCGCTTGGTTGCGGGTCTGTTCGATCTCGATGGTTGGCATGCACCCACGGTAACCACAGGGGCAGCGGTTTTTCGGGCAGCGACGCGCAGCGGAGTGCCACTTCCGGGACCGGAGCACCACAAAGGGGAGAAAAAGTGCAGGAGCCATTTGGGGCGGAGCAAGCTATACGTTTACACGGGTGTAAACGGGCGTGTCCTGCACCGCGCCTGCGGTTTGGTTTGGCACACTGGCTTGTGTGGTCCCCGGTTTCGGGGTCGCTGCGCTGGGCCGTTTGAGGGGATTGGGGGAGTGCGTGTCTGAGGAGAGTGTGCCGCGTTCCCGGATCTCCAAGCGGCGGCGTGCGAATTCCCCGGCGGGGACGAAGAAACGCCGCGATGTGTGGGTGACGGCGGAGGAGGAAGCGGCCCTGGTTGCGAGGGCTGCGAGGGAGAAGGTCACGGTCCCGAACTTGCTGCTCACCGCCGCCCTGTCGGAATCGTCGGAGACGCCGACGGAGCGCAAGGCGGCGATGGCTGAACTGATGGCAATCCATACGTTGTTGGCGCGGGTGTCGAACAACGTGAACCAGATCGCCCGGCACGCCAACGCCGGCGACGAATTCCCCCAGGACGCCAAGGCACCACTGGCATATGTGCGCGAGGTTGCGATGCGGATTGACCGGACGATTGAGGGGCTGATGTAGGGATGATTCCGAACATCACCCGTGGCTCCCGGATGTCCGGTCTCATGCTTTACCTGGCCTCCACCGATGCGGATAAGACGAAGAACGCGCACACCGACCCGCACCTGGTCGCCGGGGACGCGGCGATCATGGCCTGGTACGACGACGGCGTCCTGGACAGGGACGACGCGGTGGCGATCGCGAGGCATTTGGACCAGCCCCGCAAGGCCTTCGGCGTCGAGGTGCTGCAGAAGGATTTCCGCTGGGACCCGGTCAAGAACGAACGGGTGCCGAACGGGCACAAGCAGGCCGACGTGTGGCACTGCTCGCTGAGCCTCCGTGCCGAGGAGGGCGCGCTGACGGACCAGCAGTGGGGCGACATCGCAAACGACTTCGTCGACGCCATGGGCTTCACCGAGACCAGCGGAAAAGCCCAGTGCCGGTGGGTCGCGATCAACCATGGAACGTCCGAGAACGGTAACCACCACATCCACATCGCCGTGTCACTCGTCCGGGAAGACGGCACCAAAGCCTCCACCCACGGCGACTACAAACGCGCACAACAAACCTGCCGGGAACTGGAAACCAAGTACGGGCTCGAAGAGCTTCCCAGTGTGCATGCCACCCGCGGCTACGACCGGGCCGAAAAGGCCACCGCCGCTAGGGACGACCGCGAAATGCACCGTGCCTCCCTGGCACGGAAAGTACGTGCCAGCGCCAGCGCCTCAGCCACCGAAGCGGAGTTCGTCCGCCGCGCCAGAGACACCGGCCTGCTGGTGCGTCCCCGGTATGCGAAGAACACGACCGACGTCATTGTCGGCTACTCCGTTGCCGAACGGCCGGCCAGGGGGGAGAGGCCGATCTGGTTCGGCGGCGGCACCCTCGCTACCGACCTCCGCCTCGGTGAGTTGCGGCAGGAATGGAAGGACACCCCTCAGGCCGCGATAGAGGCAGCGACGGAGTGGAACGCCGCCGCACGGAACAAACGCACGGCCAACACCCGCGGCCCGGAGAGGGCCACCCCGGACCCGCAGCTGTGGGTTGACTACACCCGTAATGCCACCGTACTGGCGGACCAACTCCGCTCCATACCGCGTGACGATCACGCCACCTGGGCCAAGGCCGCCCGCGAGGTTTCCGGCGCGTTCGCGGCCTGGTCGTATCGCCTGGAACCGACGCCAGGGCCGTTGGCTGCCACCGCAGCCGAACTGTCCCGCACAGCCCAGCTCCGGGCACCACGCCAGCACAGCAAACCCGTCGCCCTGCCGTCCATTGCCGGAACCGCGATGTTGTTCATGGCCGCGTCGAGCAAGAACAAGACCGCGGCGCAGACGGCCCTCATGGTGCAGCTGATCAACACAGCCTTTGCCGTGTATGAAATGCACGCCCAATCAGGGCGGACCAGGGAAGCCCAGCGCATCCGGTCAGTGGTCGAGAGCCAGCTCGCCCCGTTCACTGCGACGATGCCCCAACCAGTGTTAGTTGGAGCAGAACAGCAGCCCGCTTCCGAGGCAGCAGCGATGCCGCCGAGGGCGGTCGATATTGCCCGCCGCGGCATGGCGCCCATCCGCCCGGGATCCGTCGTGCCAACGACACCCACACCGGCAACGCCAGCGAAGACCTATCAGCCCGGCCGACGCGACGCTGGGCCGGGACTCGACCGATAAATCACCACCAAGTGCAAGGGGAACACCATGAGTGAATCAGACGGAATGGACGACGTCCTGGACAACGGAATGCGGCAGATGCTGTTGATGGCCTCACGTATTGCCGAGACTCTGGCCCGGCGCCGGCAGGAATCTCAACGGCAGCAGGAACACCTGGACGCCCAGGCAGCGCACGAAGCCCAAGCACGACTCGCCGCAGAACGCAGCGCAGCACACGCTGCCCTCGCACCCGTGGAGAAGCAGCAGTGGTGGGACAAGGCACAGCCCAACGACATCGCCACGGCACACGCAGTAGCCGAAGGCTGGAAGAACCACGACCCGGCCGCCCTGACAGCCTCGGAGAAAATCCGGCATGAAGTCCTCGCCCGTTATGGCATCGACACCCACGACGTCGGCTCCGACGCCGCCTACCTCGAGTCAGGTATCCGGACCATCACCACCGAGAAGGCCCGGCAGGATGAGCTGGCACGGAGCCAGGAAGAGACACGCAAGGCAGCCGCCGAACACGAGAAGGCCATGCAGCTGCTCGCAGCAGCCCGCGCAGAAGAACTTCGCGCACAGGCAGCGGAACTGGGTCCTGAAATGGAACGCCACAAGGTACCCGAAGAGTATCTGGCCAACCCCGAGCTCGCACAGGCACTGCAGACCGCGCACACCGCGAAGACCCCCAAGGCGCTGGAGGCAGCGGACGCCGCCGTAAAGGAACGCCTGTTCCTCATCGGCAAGGATGGGATCAACGGTCCCGACATTGATCAGTTGAGGAAGGAAACCGCAGCGACCATCAATGGTGCCGGTGACTCCCACTTCGAGGATCCAACCTTCGTGAAAGCCGCCAAGGACATGCACGAGGCCAAGCTCCTGGCCGAGGGCGGATTCACAGGCTCCCAGTTCTCATCGCTGGAACAGCGCTACGAACGGGCAGAAAAGGAACTCTTCGCCCGACTGGCAGACGTCGGCCGCCAGATTGAAAACAGCGTCACCAGCAATGACAGCATCCAGCTCAAAGACCAGGGCCTTAAAGCAGAAACCGCATCGGCCGCCGGCTACGGTTCAGCGGCGCATCACGAAAAATTTGCTGAGTCGCTGGAGAGCGCGGGTGCCAACGAAACCCAGATCCGCGGCCGCCTCGCCGCCGCCCGAAGCGAGGGAACACATCCCAGCGCAGCCGTCACCATGGGTAAGGGCGCTGCCAAGGCCAGAAAGACCCGCAGCGGCGCAGCCATGGGGGCAGAACGAGGTAAGAATGGCCTCAGCCGATAAGTACTTGGGAGAGAAGAACCACTTTGTGCCACAGCCTGTGGCGCTAGTGCCGATCATCGGGACGGCGCGCCGGTCGGAGCGGACAGCTTCAATTGTCCAGACAGCATCTGGACAATTGAAGCGAAAGCCGTCGGGCCCTCCGGATACTGTGGACTCATGACCCAGCTCGAACCGGACCTCCCAAGCGACTATGCTGCCGCGTTAAAGGCATTGAAAGGCCTTGTTAGGGAAGCCCAGAACCGGGTTCAGCGCGTTGTCAATACCGCCATGATCGAGCTTTACTGGAACATCGGGCAGACGATCCTGAGCAAGCAAGCGAGCGAACCGTGGGGGAGTAAGGTTCTTGACCGTCTGGCACGCGACCTAAGAGCTGAGTTCCCGCATATGAAGGGGTTCTCCCGCAGCAATTTGTACAACATGCGGGCCTTCGCCGCCGCCTGGAGCGACGCGGAGTCAATTGTCCAGACACCGTCTGGACAATTGAGCTGGAGCCACAATGTCGCGCTCCTGAACAAGCTCGACGACCACCAGCTGCGCCGTTGGTACGCCTCAAAAGCCGTTGAGCATGGCTGGACGGTGGCTGTCCTCGAACACCAGATCATCACACAGCTCCACAACCGGACAGGTGCGGCGCCGAACAATCTCGAGGCCAGGCTCCCGGGCGAGGGCAGTGCATTGGCGCGGGAAGTAGCCAAAGACCCCTTGGTGCTCGATTTTCTAGGTCTGACCGAAGAGGCCGAGGAACTCGCCATCGAGCAGGCCATGACGCTGCGGATGTCCCAGACGCTGGCGGAGTTTGGACGAGGGTTCGCCTTCTACGGCCGGCAATACCACCTCGATGTACAAGGCGAAGATTTCTACATCGACCTCCTCCTTGTGCACGTTCCAACCAACCGCTTTGTCGTTGTCGAACTCAAAGCCGGAAAATTTAAACCCGAACATCTCGGGCAGCTGAATTTCTATGTAGCAGCCGTCAACGACCTCGTGAAGTTTCCTGGCATGGCACCCACCGTAGGGATCCTCGTTTGCGGTTCCAAGCATGAGCCGACCGTCCGGTACGCCCTCGACGGATCCTCGCAGCCCATCGCCGTTGCGTCATACACCTACGATGCGCTGCCGCCGGAGGAGCGCGAGGCGCTCCCCTCACCTGAAGCGATCACAGCGGCCCTCGAGCAAAGCAAAATAGAAGAACACCTCGACAGTCAGTAACCACGGCATAGGCCAAGTGGTCCCTGAGAGATCAAGCGTCCCAGGGTTTCAGCCCACTTGATCTTCCCAGTCAACAAGTTGAACTTGCCCATGAATCCTTCCGCCACCGTTTAGGTGTCAGGCTGAGGTCGTTGACAACGAGCCGCAGCAAGTACAGCAACGCCGGATGGGACCCTAGTCCCACAGAGAATGCGCGGCTACCGGACCCCAGTTTGGGGTGTACTTCAAAAGGCGTTGAAGTAGCCATTTCGATCCCTTGGCTGCAGCCGACCGATGGGGGACCCAGTTCCTGGTAAAGAAGTCCCATGACCATTTCACCGGTCGCAAGGGTGGCGTGGTAGGTCGCCGCGATGACCTGCAGGCCAACCGTCTGGCTTCTGGTTGACGGTGCGGGTAGACCTGTGGCCGGGAAAAGTTAATTCCGCGCTCGGAGAGCCGCCAGATGTGTTCGACTTTGCGCTTCATCGCTGACCTCCGGATTGGTTGCCAAGTGGCTGGTCCATAGTGCGGTCCGGGGACGCCCTCAGGGTGGTATTGCGGAAGTCGTCCCTTACGAATTGGTAGATGCTGGTGGTCGAGGCGTACGTGTGGCCCATTTTGGTATTGCACGAATCTAGGTCCGTCCGGCCTTTAGCAGGCGGGTTGCGTCGAAGCGCCGGAGGGAATTAAGTCCAGCCCGTCCGACGGCATTCCCAGCTCATTCAGATATCGCCGGAGTCGGCGCAGCAGGGAATTTGGGGTGGCCTTAGCGATCTACTTTGGCAGCTCCGGGTGCGGGCCGGGAGGCGGTGCCTAAGTTAAGGGTTGCCACGCCTACACGCTCCACGGCTTTGCTCAGCTACACGCTATAGACCAGTGGTGTCCCGGCGCGGTAGGCTCCTGCGCTGCAGACTCGCGGCTATGTTAGAAGAATGAATGCGACGTCAAGTGTGCCCTCCGACGAAGAACGCCGAACTGGCCCATATATCGAACGTCTGATCATTCGGAACTTCCGGGGTATTCAGTTCTGCGAGATTGAGTTGGAACCCCATGTGACTGTGTTGGCTGGACGAAATAATGCGGGAAAGTCAAGAATAATTTCTGCGTTGCAAGTTGCGCTTGGCGGTCGCTCTGCCGAGGTTGACGATTTCTCGGTGGGAACAGAGACCAGTCCGGAGATTGATGTAATAGTCTCTCCAGGCGCTCCCTCTAAAATCGATGATGATGAGGAGTTTGAAAACAACTTCACGCAGTTGTTCGAGAATAGGATACAGACACTCAGTGAAACTCCGCTTCGCGAGCGAATCGCGTGGCGAACTAGAGTATCCCGCTCCGCCGAGGGCGGCGGGGCGCGAGCTGAATCCTTCTTTTTGGTGTTCGACTCCGTCAGCAGCAAGTGGGACCACTTGACCTCGCCGACGGCGTTGTCCTCGCGGCAACGACGAGCCTTCGCGGTAGATCTGATTAACACAGGGCGAGACTTACGCGATGAGTTGGGAAGGCAGGGGTCGACCATACGAAAAGTACTCTCAGATCTTGAGGTTCCCGAGGATCAACGTAAGCCGTTGGAGCTTCAGCTTGTTCAGTTGAGCGCCCAAATACTTTCTGAGAGTCGAACCCTCAAGTCAGTTGACAATGAACTATCTAGACTTCATTCCCTGGTAGGCAGTGTAGGCTCGCCGGCATTGAATCCCCTTCCTACAAGCCTTGAAGAACTGGGCCGGCTCATTTCCATTGATCTAGATACGGGAGCAGGCCCGCTTCCCATTCGTTTCCATGGCGCAGGGTCGCGGAGCTTGTCGTCGTTGCAAGTTCAAGGCGTGCTGTACGAACGTCGTCTGGGACGCGATGGAAGTGCGGTTCCTCCCACGCCAATTACCCTCGTGGAAGAGCCAGAGGCACATCTTCATCCGCAGGCTGCGATGGAGCTGGCTGAGCTCTTGGTCGGTATGCGGGGACAGAAGGTCGTTAGCACCCACTCTGCTCATCTAGTTACTTCAGTTGACCCCGCATCAATTCGTCTTGTGCAGACCGCAGGTGACTTGACGAGGATCATCGATCTTGGACCAGCGTCAAGTGATGGAACGGCCGTGCATCGTGCGTTTCGACCTAGTCTTCATAAGCAAGAGATGGAGAAGCTACGAAGACTTGTGGAGAGACCTTTTGGGGAGCTTCTCTTTTCAAGTTGCGTGGTGATCGGAGACGGAGCCACCGAGCGAGCATTTCTGCCGGTTGCCCTACGCTATGCACTCGGTGGGAAGTCGCATGGAATCACGGTGGTAGATCCTGGGAGCCTAGCAAACGAGCTTGCCTCCGCCGCCGTGAAGTTCTCTCAAATGACCAATACCCCCTGCTTTATTTTCGCTGATAGCGATGAAGATGGAGTAACTGCAGTTGCCTCGCTTTGTTAGCGGCCATGAAAAACTGCCCGTAGGCGGCCACGGAACTGCCCACTGACGGCCATGAAAACTGCCCGTTGGTGGCCATGAGATCTGCCCACTTCCTTACTGAACCCKRCCGCTTMAGCGGCGGGAGCCTCTCCCCGGGGTTTGATGACGGTGTCTAGTCGCACCAAAGTCGCCCGGGAAGAGGCCCTAATGAAGTTTGACGGAGAAATCATGGAAATACTCGCTGCGTATGATCTGACCGGATCGTTGCGCGCCGCCGCGGAAC